>JAPMTX010000007.1 GCA_026552855.1 Candidatus Methanoperedens sp.
TAGTTGCGCTGTTTTACCAAACAACTTTTCGAGTGGACTCATAGTTTAATCCTCTTTGTGCCAATTCGCCAAATAACTTTTTGCTTAGCTCGTATTTCAGCATATTAGAGTATTTATTGATAAAGCTATTCTTATGAACACACATAGGTTTGTGTAAACATTCACAAACACTATGTTTTTAACCACATATTAGAGTTAATTTACACTAACTTGACTATTAATAGAAATGCTTAAGTATCAAGACTTTATAATCAATGACTAAGGTTGGTCCCGAAGGACACGCCAAACAAGATCAATATCTTGTAGGAGGAACAATATGAATAAATATGCAAGTATAGTAACTGCAATTCTTGTCCTGGGTATGTTTACAGGCATTGAAGCAGGTAACATAATACCCGTTCATGCTCAAGATGCAGCCGTGCAAGAGGTAAGCGCTCCCGCTGCTGGGACGCCTGCGGCGGCTGCGCAGACCGTAAACTTCACAAAGATTGAGATATCGCCCCAGTATAGCAATTTCAGATTGCAGCCCGGTGAAAGTAAAGAAATAACAGTAACGGTTAGAAACAAGGAGAAAAAAGCACTCACTGTTAAGCCCAACACTGTGATATTACCCTACGGCGGGTATACGGTGGATACTGCCTGGATAACAGTTACCCCGAACAGCGCAGAGATACCTGCGGGGGGAAGCCAGAAATTCACAGTAAAGGCAGAAGTGCCAAAAGATGCTTCTATAGGTAATTCCGGTCTCCAGATCGCCTTTACTGATGAAGTTATGCCAATGCCTTATCCGCAGCCAATCCCCAATTACATTCATGCTTTCCAGCTTTCTGTAGAGGTCTGGACACCGCCCAAGCTCCAGATAATGACGCCCTATTTAAGCGATCAGCTTGAGGCGGGAAAAGAATATGATTACATGATAAAACTGAAAAATACCGGTAATCAGGCAATAAGCATCAGCCCGAAGCTGGGCAGCGATAATATGTACTATGGCGGTCCTTACGGCATGACGTCTCCAGCCTTGACAGAGGATTCAATAACGATAACATCGCCCAACAGCATTCCATCAGGAGCTACGGAGACCGTGAAGGTACACGTTAAGGTGCCTGCGGATGCCAAAGGTTACTACAACGGCTATATAGACCTGGGAATAGATGACCCGTCAGTCAGAGACTGGGAAGGAAAGGTTCAACTCAACTTCAATATCTGGAAGCAGCCGGTGGATGCCTTTACCAAGAGCTTCAACCTGACAGAGGCAGATCCCATTACGATAGAGGTCAGCTCAAGCAACTACTACGGATATCCTGTTGCAAATGGTCAGGGAACAAATGCAAAGGAGCCTTCATTTGAGACAAGCCTTGTAGGTCCGGGAGGAAAGGCTGCGCTAAATGTCACCAAGACCGTAATAAAAGGTAACGTAAACATGGGAGGCGACAGACCCCCATGGGAAATAGACAGCGCGTCCATATACCAGGACATGGGAGTCCAGCATATCGTGACATATAGAGCCAATGGCTCACCTGGCGAATGGAAGCTTTCGGTGCTGCCCAGGAACACCCAGGGGTTTGAATACTCCATAACAATCGGAGGGTAAACCCCTCCTTTTTATTTCTGCTTATCTGCAACGGCGGTGAGAACATGAGTAAAAACCATGAGCCAATTCCGCTGCTACTCGCTATAATCACGCTTGTCATAAAACAGATTTTCGGGAAAAAGAAGATTAAATGAAAAGGAGGATGGAATCATGTCTACAAAGATAAAATTCTTTATCGGACTTATTGTTATAATATTCGCCCTCGGTATCGGATTCAGTTTAAACCAGAAACAGTCGGATGTAAAACCTTCATGGATGCATCAGGTGCAATGGCAGGATAAGCCCGATGATGCTGCAAAGATAGAAGAACTGCTGTGGACAGAAATGACGCCTTATAGAACAGAATATGAAACGGTTAATATAAGCGCCAGCACCACGAGCGAGGGATTGCGCCTGAAAGTGATAGCTACTGCAAAAGATACAGATAAATCGGATATCTATGATTTCGTGTATGATGGCAAGGAATTACTCCTGACCGGCTATCTCCTTGAGGCAATACCATTCCAATACAGGAATGAAGTAATCGGCATCGCTCTTGGAAACCAGGAAGTTGCAGCTTCAGTTGCCAGTGGCGGCGCTCCAACCGTAAGGCGGGTCTTACCAAAGACATCTGAAAAATTCTATGCACCCAGAACGCTGCTTAGCGTAACATGGGGAGGTGTTTCTGCGCTGATTGATCCTGATGAGCAGAAGGTGGTGCAGGTTTGGAAGGCTGGTTCACAGCAGGGTGATAAATCAAGGCAATAGGTACAATGGAGTCACTTTTGATTCCACCTTTTGTAATTCTTGGTTTTATGACGCCATGAAAATAGACCTTAGGAGGATACAATGCTAAATCAGTCCATATTGAGGGAAATATATCAAAGTTTAATATCTACGGGCTTCAAAAAAATCATCTCTTTAATTATTATCACGCTGCTGTTTGTTTCCTTTGCAGCCCTGTGGGAAAGCCGGGATGAGAATAACTGGAATAATATCGAAGGCGGGGTTACCATTGTATCCAAGGAAGAGCCAAAGTTTGCCCTGCTATCCATAGCAAAAGCCGCCAGCCCTGATAAAACCAAAAACGAGGTAACTGTATATAACCAGAATCTTGCGCTGGTAAAAGAATACAGGACAATGGATCTCAGCAGTGGAAACAACATAGTAAAATATGTCGACGTTGCCTCACAGATAGACCCCACATCTGTAATGTTCAGGGACCCTAAAAGCCAGAACACAGTGAATCTTTCACAGGCAAGCTTCTCAGCCGCTCAGGCGGCATCACGCTTCAGACCATCAAGGGCGTGGTTGTACTGAATAATGTAAAGAAGATAGAATATCCCGATACAGCAGGTCTTCTCACCAAGCCCACGCTTATCTGGCAGATATACACCGACTCCTCAGGGAGCCGGGAAGTGGAAACAACTTATCTCACAAGTGGCATGAACTGGAAAGCCAACTATATTGCCACGATAGACCAGAACGATGCAAAGGCGAATATCAAAGGCTGGGTTACAATTGAGAACAATGCGGGAACTGCTTATCCAGATGCAAAGCTGAAACTGGTAGCGGGGGACATAAATAGAGTATATGCGCCTCAGCCTTATAATATAGGAGGTATGGCGCCCACCGCAACCGCCATTCCGTTGGCAGGTGCTCCTCCTGGTTTCACGCAGGAAGGTCTGTTCGAATACCACCTTTATACTTTGCAGCGTCCTACAACGCTGAACAACAATGAGATAAAACAGATATCCCTGTTCAGCGTTGATAATGTGCCTGCGAAGAAGGATTATTCCTATGACGGTGCGTATGATGGGGAGAAGGTAAGGGTTATACTGAACATAACCAACTCCGAGGAGAACGGGCTCGGCATGCCGCTTCCAAAAGGCGTGATCAGGGTATACAAGGCTGATAGCGATGGGCAGCTTCAGTTTCTGGGTGAGGACAGCATTGATCATACGCCCAAGGATGAAAAACTCAGGATAAATATAGGGAATGCCTTTGATATCGTTGGCAGCCGAACGATGACAAACCAGGAAGGATTGGTCAACTCTGGAAGCCGGGATAGCTACAGCATAGAACTGAAAAACCATAAGAATGAGGATGTGAAGATAATAGTTACAGAGCACCTCTACGGGCTCTGGAAGATAACAAAGGCTTCAGAGCAGTATACAAAGAAGGATGCCAAAACCATTGATTTCGAGGTAAATGTGCCCAAGGATGGAACGAAAACAATAACCTATACCCTTGAGACTATGTATCAATAAACAAAGGATAGGGAAACATGAGTAAAATCGCAGCATATTTTTTTCCTGGATTGGTAGTCTTAATCATATTTCAGGCAGTTGTAATCGCGCAACCTGCGATGGGACAATGCGTAGAGCCAACGCAGGAACATATAATTCCAGTGACCTCTGCGATCGAAACAATTATTGTAGATAATTCACACCATCATCTGGGCAATGATGTTAAAGAGGATTTGATCCCGAAAGAACCTGAAGCGGTAGTATATGAAAAAACATTCTTGCTGGACTCGGAATTTGATGCGCCAGAACTCAATTTAATAGCAAAGTCCGTCCGTCCATACGAGATCAATGCCACAGAATACATGGGCAGGGTTTACATAAATGATGTGGAAGTTGGTCTGCTCAACTGCTATTTCAAACCAATTCCGGCTTCTTTGTTCAGTATGGATACAAAATCCGAAGATGATTTAAACAAAGGCATTATTTCGGAAGATTTGAAAAGTGTATTCAAAACTAACGGATTTCCATTATCTGATTATGCTTTTATTATTTCCTGGGGAAAAGAGAACATATGGACAATATCCGATCCATCAAATTCACAAAAGTTATTCGTCATAAAAGAAGGGGGAAAGTTAGACGTTTACCAATATAGCCCGGAGGCGCCTGGACCTGCCGAAGTAGACATTTCATTCGACCGGGGTCTTCTGAAGATTGGCAATAACACGATCAAAATAACCTCTGGCAGCAATAAGGACGGCAGCAATCACGATGATTTCGAATTTTATCAACTTGAATTCAAAGGAGTGCGGAAAACAGGATGGGTTCTATCAGGGAGGGTTCTGTTTGATGACGAACCTGCAAGGTTTGCAGGTGTTTCAATTTATCGTCATGGAACTGATGAGCTTGTTAGCCATAGTGATACGGATGCTCAAGGGCTGTACTCCTCAAAACTTTCAAATGGCAAGTACGATGTCAAAGTGGAATCTCATTCAGACATGAGATATATATCACCGAACTCTGAAACAATTACAATTGATAACTCAAATATTTCACTTGATTTTAAAACGCCTATGTTAATTGCAGTTCTTCCTACTGTTCTTGGTTTGGTGATTTTTCCATTTCTTATGCCCTCTATTATGGCAGGATTCATTATAGCATTATCTGTATACGTGTTCACTAAAAAGAGAAAAACAGCAGTTTTCGGATTCGTCTTAGGAATTGTGGGTATTTACATAATAAATTTGCTAATGATCCTTGCAATGCAATCTGGTATGGGTCTTGCACAGCTATCGGGTGAATTATTCCAATCCAGATTTTTAGGTATTCCATTAATCATAACATTACCATTGCTGCTGTCGGCGGGTATCACCTTCATTTTAGTGGCAGTTCCGATTATTTTGTTGAACAGGAGGAAAGTATCATGAAAATAGGAATAGAAAATTCCAAAGTAAATCAGGAGTGAGATGAATGGATGAAGGATTAGGATTTGCGTTGGTACCGATAT
>JAPMTX010000199.1 GCA_026552855.1 Candidatus Methanoperedens sp.
GAATACAAGCAGGCGATAATGGCATCCAAATCATGGGGTCTTAATGGGATATACGTGTTCGGCGACAGGTACACCAGGGTATTGCAGCGCTGCCGCAATGTGCAAAAAGCAATAGAGGAGGAGAAACGCTACTTAAAGATGTCATGGAGCGAACCTTCAAAAACGATGATGAAACTGATGGGTACCTTCGGTCACAGCTCATATAATAGATTGAAATATTTTGAAATGTACGAGAAAAAGTTCGCCCCCTATGTGAAAGCGGCGTATGACGCAAAAGTGCATATTGCCAATATCCCCATGCTCCCAACCCATGTGGGTGACATAGGACACCACATCGGTCCTTCATATTACCATATATGCAAAGACGATATGTGCCTTGCGATCCTGGAAGCAGTTTCACAGGTCGGCTATGATACGATGAGAAGGGCGCTGGGGATGGGCAAGATCCAGAGCCCATTCGATGTTGCAGGCTTTGCCACAGGTGCAAGCGCTTCAGCAATGGCAGAAATACTTGCATGGGAGGCTTTTACCCCTGATATGATACAGGACTTGTTCCAGAAGAGATTCCACCACTGGGTCATGGCGCATCCGTATGATAGGCCCATGGTCGGGGAACTTCATATCAACGACTGGCTGGACTTTGCCACACGAGGGGCTTCAATAAATGCTCCTGCGCCAAGGGGCTCTGGTGGAAAAGTGTCAGGCGTCCCGATAGACCTCTCTGCAGTAAGGTTCAACTCTAAATTAAACAATCCCCAGTGGTACACCTACCCCTACACAGGAATATCGGTTCGAACTACAGCTCTATTGCGGTTTGTTGATCAGCCGTGCCTGCTGGCGCCGGAACCGCCAAGCATAGTGGGTATGATAAACGCTACCGTTCTGCACCCTGAACTCCCAATGGCACCAGTGCAACTTTGCAAGAACTGCGCTACCTCAAGGTATGAGCCAGCCAAGTGCAATTATTGCATATCTCCAAAACTTAACAGCATGCTATGAAGGTATCAGTTAAAGTGAGGCTGTTTGCAAGCATGAGAGATCATGCCGGAGTGAAAGACGCAGACGTTGAGGGAAAAAATGTGGGTGAGGCGCTGGATTCTCTTGTGAATGCATATCCTCTGTTGAAACCGCAGAT
>JAPMTX010000032.1 GCA_026552855.1 Candidatus Methanoperedens sp.
CTCTCACACCTGATGCAGGTTTTGTCTGGACAGGCTCCCTTTTTGCTCCATAACTTGCAGCACATGGAGTACATATTCGCAGTCGGTCCGCCTACGTCCTGCACGATACCTTTAAAGCCGGGCATCTTTACCATCCTCTTTACCTCACGTACGATGGATTCCATGCTCCGGCTCTGCACTATCCTGCCATGGTGGTGCGTGAGCGCGCAGAAAGAGCATGAGGCAAAGCATCCGCGGTGGCTTACGACCGAGAACCTGACAGGAGCGAGTGCAGGGACGGGCTTTTTATACGACGGATGGGTCATCCTCGCATAAGGAAGTTCATATATCCGGTCAAGCTCCTGCGTGCAGAAAGGCATGGCAGGCTTGTTCTGGATAATGATAGTTTTCGGGTGCGGCTGTACCACTGGCTTCCCCCTGATTGGGTCCTGCTCCTGGTAATGGAGCCTGAAGGCTTTTGCGTACACTTCCTTATTGTTCGAAACATCGGTAAAGCCGGGTATCTCAACGTACCCCTCATGCCCCATTGAGCGCCATTTGTTTATTTCTATTTTAATGGCAGTGCCTGCGATACCGGTAATATTTTTTATCTCTTCGCCTTTTGATAACCTCTCAGCTATCTCGACCACCTGTCTCTCCCCCATCCCGAACACCAGAATATCCGCAGGCGCATCTGCGAGGATGGACTGGCGCACGGAGTCCTGCCAGTAATCGTAGTGGGCGAATCGCCGCAGGCTTGCTTCTATTCCCCCAAGCACTATCGGGGTTCCAGGGAAAATGGAATGGAGTTTATCTGTATAGACGACGGCAGCACGGTCGGGTCTTAAGCCTCCTGCGCCGGCGGTAGAATAAACGTCGTCGCTTCGCTTTTTCAGGTTCGCGGTGAAATTGTTCACCATCGAGTCCACGTTACCTGAAGTAATGCCAAAAAACAGCCTTGGCTTTCCAAGCTTTTTGAAATCCGCGCTGCTCTTCCAGTCAGGCTGGGCTATTATGCCCACGCTGTAGCCTGCATCCCACAGCACCCTGCCGATCACGGCGGCGCCGAACGAGGGATGATCGACATAGGCATCGCCTGTTATAAGTATTATATCGAACTCCCGTACTCCCAGCTTCTCCGCTTCTTTTAGAGACATCGGGAGGAAAAGGGGCTGGTTTTTCATGCTTTGTTTAACCGACATTTTTATATTAATAGTTTTTTCATCATCTGGCTGATGGCGATGGTATTCCCACTATTAATTCGCGTATATACGAATGGTTACTTATAGTTTATGCATGATGCATTGAGGCTCACGCTGCCGTTCGGCATCGGGACGCTGCTCGTTCTTGCCCCGCTCGGAGGTATTTTCGCATACCTCGGCAAGAGCATGGTGCTGTTCAATGCACCCGCAGCCTATGCGATAGGCGGCGCAGTAATACTTATTATGGCACTCGGGCTTTTCGGCGCCTATCATCTGCCTGTGCGGAGCGTCTTCAACCGTTTGCGACCTCCGGCGTCATTCACACCTATGGGTACGTTCCTTCTCGGTATATCCTTCGGCGCGATAACTATCGGGAGAGTGGCTCCTATGCTCTTTTCCGTACTTGCTATCGCCGAAGTATCCGGTTCGGTAGCCTACGGTACAGCTATCTCGTTCTTGTTCGGGGCTGGTATGATGCTGCCCCTTGTCATCATCAGTTCCGTAGGCGGCGCAGCAGGAAAAACAATTCGCGGAAAATTAAAAGAGAACGGTATATGGCTTGATCGGGCTCTCGGAGCAATACTTATCCTGGCGGCGGTATATTTTTTCTATCTGGCGATAAAGTAAGTAATCCAGAGTTATGTAAGATACCTCATCCTGATGAGCGGGCTTTATCTGCGTTCATCCGCATTCATCTGCGGCTTGTACCTGTATTCTTCTCTGATTTTAATATAATGGGCCACAGCCGCCCATCCCTCTCCTGTACATCGATATGTACATCAAAAGTCCTGCTCAGCACTTCGCCTGTAAGCATATCCTCCCTTTTTCCCTGAGCCACCACATTGCCCTTCCTCAGAGCCAGCGCATGAGTTATCGCAGGCATAATCTCTTCGATATGGTGAGTGATGTATATAAGCGTGGGACCGTCCGGCGCCGTACCCATCTTCTGAACCGCGTCCAGGAGCTCCTCCCTTGCTCTAAGATCAAGACCCGCGCAGGGCTCATCAAGCACCAGCAGGCTGGGTGCAGGCATAAGCGCCCTGGCAAGAAGGGTCTTTTGCTGCTCGCCGTCTGAAAGCTCTCTAAAGGGTCTGTCTCTCATTCCCGACAGCCCGAAGAGTTCCAGCAGCCCGTCGGCGCGCGTGCAATCTTCCGCAGATGGAGGCTCGTACAGACCTATGCTGGCGAACCTGCCTGAGAGCACGATATCCCTTATGGGTTCCCAATTATGCACCATGTTACGTATCTCTGAGCTGCACTCCCCTATCGAGCGGCGCAGCTCCCTGAGATCGGCTGAACCGAACCTCTTCCCCAGTACTTCGGCTTCACCCTCCGAAGGTCGGTGGTAGCCGTTTATGATGCTGATAAGGCTTGTCTTACCGCTGCCGTTCGGTCCGATTATTGCCCAGTGCTCACCCCTGCAAATCCTGAGGGACACATCATGCAGGATTGTATTATTATTCCTGATGAAGGACACGCGGCTCAGGCTGACGACAGGATATGAAGGCATGGTACTTTCATATGTGCAAAAGACGATAATCCTTGTGCCATGCGGCTAAGACCAGGTTCAGGGGTAATTTAAGACAGGTTGGCGGGAAAAAAGAGTTAGTCGAGGGCTAAGCAGTGTATGGAGGCCGCCGCCAACCTGATTCTATATTCTTACTGCACACAGGCATAATCACTGTTGATAAAAATAGTGACAATATATATACTCGAATGGATGGCGCACCGGTTAGCGCCGGTCAATCCGCCACTTCTCTTCTGAGCAACATGTACGCTGTCCCGAGCCCCGCAGCCCCGTATACCAGAAGCCGGAGCAGGTATCCTGTTAGCGCTTCGAAACCCTCCTGGTATATCAGTACGGCCTCCAGCGCCCTTATGCCCATTGTAATGGGAAGCGCGCTGCCCAGCTGTACCATCAACTGGGGCATAGCCTCAAATGGGAAGAAGATGCCGCACAGGAACAGCATGGGGATACTCAGTACAAGGGACATGAGCATGGCGGTGTTCTCGGATTCTGCAAATGTCGCAAGCGCCATCCCGATGCCGATAAAGGATGCGGAATATACAAGGATCACAAGGAACAGCAGCCCAAGCTGGTCTACCGGGATGACTATCCCGTAGAACGCAAAAGCCACAGCTATCAGGATGACCCCCTGGAGTAGTGCTATGAGGATAAGCGCAGAGGTTTTTGCAGCGATGAACCCAGGAAGTGAGAGAGGCGTTAGCAGCGTTCTTACCAGGGTCTTCTTGGCTCTCTCCTGAACTATGGTTATGGATGCAAGCAGGAACGATACGAACATCAGCACTATGGATATGATGCCTGGCATAAGGAAATCAAGGTAAGACCTGCCTCTGAACACAGGGTTCTGCTCAAGCTTGATAGGGGCTGCAATAACGCTGGGCGACCGTGCGATCACCTCGCCCAGGACATCTTTTGTCCTGTCGATATCACTTACCAGATCCTGGGTGCTGTTCGCCATCTCGGAAGCAAGGCTCTCCATCTGGATAGATACGCCAGCTGATTTCTCCTTGACGTTCCCGATGGCGGCAATGGTATTTTCCATGCTGGCTATATTCACGTAGATATTTGATATTTCAAGCGTATAACTGCTGATGGATGCCTGCATGTTCTGAAGCCTTATATCCGTCCTGTTCAATTTTTCATGCAGTTCGGTGCTCCTCTGGGCTATGCTGGCAAGATTATTGTGAAGCGACCTGATGCGCCCTGACCGCTCAAGCATCTGCGCTCTTGTATCCTGTATCTGCCTGATCGCATTTGCAAGCGATACGCACTGCGGCGTAGACGGGTCGGCGCAGGTGACCCTGGATGTGTTCTGCAGGTCGGTCTGGATTGCAAGCAGTGCAGCATCAGCCGAGTCTATGCTGTCTATAACGAACTTCAGGTCGTCCCGCAATTCCACTGAGTCGTTATAGATAGAACTCACGTTGCTGTCCAGTTCTTTCAGTTCCCTGCGCGTGGCGTTAATATCATCTGCAGTCCTGTAGAGGTCGTTCCTCATCAGATCAAGGGTATTTTTCATCTCGGCTATCGACCTGTTAAGCCCTGTTACATTGATATCATCCAGGGAGACAAGAACGTGCCGGGTGTCACTGTTTAATCCTGCCATGCTTCCGTTGATCTGGAGTATACCCTCCTTCAAAGGTTTCAGCTCTGATTCCATCTGAGCCAGGTTTTTCCAGAGCTTGCTTATAAAGCCGAAGGTGAGTTCGTATGATAATTTCTCAGTGGTGGAAAGGAAAGCAGATAAAATACCGGGTGCTATCTGTATCCTTGAGTTATCCACATACAGCCTCAAAGACTCAGCCTCATCCTGCGGGATCAGGATGCCGGCGCTGTATTTTCCCCTCCTGACACCCTCCTCGATAACAGAGGGGTCAGTGGTGTTCTCCTGGATTATTATGAACATCCTGTTGCTGCGCAGTTCCTTTATTATCTGCTCTCCCTGCGCCGATTCCCCGCCCACGCCGAGTTTTATATCCTTGAAACCTTCACCCGACGCCCCTGAGAATACAGACCCGATCAATACCATAATAAGTATCGGGGCGATGAATATCAATAGCAGCGTCTTCCTGTGGCGGATATACACTTTCAGGTCTTTCCTGATTACCGAGCCTGCTATCAATGCCATGCCTCCCCTGCGACCTGGATGAATACTTCCTCAAGGCTCGGCGCTCCGGATTCTACGTTCTTTATACTCTCGCCTGCAGATTCAAAAACATCAAGGACAGCCTGAAGGGGCAGCTCATCCCTCAGTGAGATCTTTAATCCTTTCTCGCTGGTGCTGCATGATACCACCGCCTTTAGCGACTCTACTTTGCCCTTTACTGCCTGGTAATTTCCCGGGGTGCTCGTTATCAGGATAGTCCTCTCACCTGCCATGTTCTTCAGCTCTTCCGGATTTCCCTCGATAACTATTTTGCCCCTGTTCATTATCAGCAGCCTGTCGCACAGCAGGTCAGCCTCTTCCATGTAATGGGTGGTGATAAGGATAGTCGTACCCTCATCGTTAACCGTCCTTATCGTGTCCCATAAGGCTTTTCTTGAGACGGGGTCAAGCCCCACGCTGGGCTCGTCCAGAATAAGCACACCGGGCTTGTGGATAAGCGCGCAGGCGATGTTGAGCCTGGTCTTCATGCCGCCCGAAAGCCTGCTGGCAGGGCTCTGGCTCTTTTCATCCAGGTGAAGCAGCGCAAGGATCTTATGGCTTCTTTTCTTGATCTCAATGACAGGTATGCCGTACAGTGAACCGAAGAACATGAGGTTCTCACTCACTGTAAGCTCTTCGTAGAAGCTGTTCTCCTGCGGGACGACACCTATTATCGAGAGCACGTCTTTTTTATCGGATACCACATCGAGACCGGAAATATATGCATGACCCGATGTTGGTCTTGACTGGCAGGAGAGGATCCTTATCAGGGTTGATTTGCCCGCCCCGTTGGGTCCGAGCAGACCGAATATCGCTCCCTTCTGGATGCTCAGGGATACGTTATTTAAGGCGCTGAAGTTCCCGTAGCTTTTTGAGAGTGAGCGTATCTCTATTATCGGCTCCATTCTGACATCTTACTACTTATTTAAAATATAACGATATAAAATTAGCTATAGCTTTTCGAAATGTTTATCCCATATTACGAATTTAGTAACCATTGATACTTTAAAAGTATACAAGAAAATATTTTGGAGAACATAACCAAATGGAACTTCCTATTGTACACCTGCCCGATATCCAGGCGAACCAGCCAGAGATTCCCATAACGCTGACGAGGGTCGGGGTGACGGATGTCAAGAAACTCGTTGAAGTGGCGCGGAAAGAGAAACGACCTATCGTCCTTGTATCCATATTCGATATCTTTGTAGACCTTCCATCCAACAGGAAAGGCGCAAATCTCTCAAGGAACTTTGAAGCAATAGATGCCGTACTTGAGGAAATGATCGCAGCGCCTGTCTATGAGATAGAGGACCTGTGCGGGGAGATCGCCAAGCGGCTTATCGACAGGCATGAATACGCCCTGAACGCCGAGGTCAGGATGAAGAGCGAATATATCATCAAAAGAGAGACCCCTTCGACAAAGATAAAGTGCCAGGAAGTGGTGAACATCTTCGCCGAAGCCAGAGCGGTCAGGGAAGAAGAGCTGAAATTGAGAAAACTGGTAGGCGCCGAGGTACTAGGTATTACAGCCTGTCCCTGCGCCCAGGAGATAATGCGGGATAAAGCGAAGAAGGAATTGAAGTCTCTTGGCGTTCAGGACGAAGTGGTCAGGAAATTCCTGAACAGGGTCCCCATGCCCACGCATAACCAGAGGGGACGCGGGATTATTTCTATCGAGGTGCACGACAGCAACTTCGTTTCCCTTGACAGGATAATCAGCATTATTGAGAATTCCATGAGTTCACAGATGTTCGAATTGTTAAAAAGGTCGGACGAAGCAGCTGTCGTAGAGCTGGCGCACAAAAACCCCAAGTTCGTGGAGGACTGCGTACGTACAATGGCGCAGAGAGTGGTGAATGAATTCCCTGAACTTCCCGATGATTCCATCATCACAATCAAGCAGATAAACGAGGAGAGCATACACCGCCATAACGCGTTCGCAGAGCGCAAATCCACACTCGGGGAATTGAGGCAGGAGATTAACAATATCGGTTAGTTAATCCGGTTAGATCTTTAACAGCAGCTTTATTAATATCATCGCCATAAACATAAATACGGTAATTATAATTACCAGGAGGGTATATATCCATGATTCCTGAAGGCAGAACACCTCCCTCCAGGTTATCCTGTTGACCTCTTCCCAGCTTCTCCTGCACCAGAACTCACTTTCAGGCTGGTAGCGCCTGAACTTATCCACATGGCACGAGGGCATACCCGGCGAGGCTGAAATCCCGGGGCATGCTTTTGCCCCGCAGGTAAAGCGGTAGCTGCATCTTATATTGTTGGCTGGGTCGGAGTATATATTCGGTTCCATAACTGCATATTAAACCGGACCAACTATTATATTATATAAAGTTAAAAATGTATCTATAAGGTATTTCATACAAAAGAATAAATTACCCCAGGACAAAGGGGTGAGCGTGCCAAAAACCGGAATAACCGCCCTTGTGCCGCCAGAGCTGATATTTGCCTGCGGTGGAGTGCCGTTTGATGTCAATAACGTCATTCCTGCCTCCAAAAAATACCCCGGGAATAAGCTATGCGCATGGACGGCGATATGGAAAGAGATGCTCATCAACAGAGAGATACAGGTTAATTCCCTTGTAGTTGTGGCAGGAGGAGACTGCCATAATGCTCTCGTGGATGGTCAGAAGGTAGCTATGAGCGGGCTTACGACGCATTTTTTCTTTTATCCTTTCGATGGTGACCATGAATACATGGAATCGCAACTGTACAGGCTCTCAGATTTTCTTGGAGGCATCAGGTATCCTGAGAGGTTTAGAGAAATTCGGGATATGAAAAGGCTTGGGCAGGAAGTTGACAGGAAGAGGGGCTGCGGGAAGATATCACCAGGTGAAGCCTTCAGCATCCTCGTTTCCTCCAGCGACTTAAGGAGTGATCCATGCATGTTTGAGAGAGCGATAGAGGCGATCAGGGAGGGCGATTTTGAACTTAATAACAGGGTAGCTCTGATCGGAGTGCCCCCGATATACCATGATTTCCATGAGACAGCCCAATCGCTCGGTCTGCAGATAGTGTTTGATGAGCTGCCGTACGAATTCATAAGGCATGGAGGGGTTGATATAAAGGAGATCGCCCGCAGCTATTGCAATTATACCTTTGCAAGACCGCTTGGCTTGCGGATTAACTTTCTCCGGAAAGAGCTTGAGAAACGAAAAGTGGACGGGGTGATCCATTATACCCAGTTCGCATGCCACCACATGCTTGAGGACGAGGTCATGAGAAAAGAACTGGATTATCCCGTGCTGACCATACAGGGAGACCTGCCGGGCAGTACGCCCCAGCAGATAAAACTTAGGCTTGAAGCCTTCAGGGAGATGCTCGAGAGATTGTGATTGGACTTGATGTTGGAAGTACGACCGCTAAAATAGCAGCAATCGAAGACGGAGAAGTGAAGTACAGGATAACCTCGACCCACAACTGGAAAGATCTGGTGGAAGGAATAGATAAAGATGATATCATCTCGACCGGGTATTTCCGGAACTCAGTCCCTCATAAAGCCTCAGTCACAGAGATAACCGCAGCCATTTACGGTGCCAGGCATTACTTCCCTGATTTGGATGTCATTGTGGATATTGGAGGGCAGGATACCAAGGTAATCGACACCAGGAACAATAACTTTGTGATAAACGACAAGTGCAGCGCCGGGACTGGCGCGTTCCTTGAGTTCGTGGCGAATTATTTCAGGATCGAGCTGAATGAACTGGGCAGATTGCATTTGAGGGCGAACCGCATCCCTGACATAAATAATACGTGCGGGGTATTTGCACTCTCAGAGATGATATCCCAGCTTGTTGGCGGTTATTCAAAAGAAGAGGTCGTGGCAGGAATGCACTACGCTTTCGCGCGAAGGATCTCATCCATGGTACCTGATGCAGATACGGTCGTCCTGATAGGGGGGACGGTAAAAAACGAGGGGATGGTCCTGGCGCTCAGGAACATCCTCAGGAGGAGGATCCTGATACCTGAGGAACCTCAGATTATAAACGCGCTTGGCGCGCTGAAATCTTATATCTAATATATGGTTACCGTACCCTGTCCGTAAGTCGTCGGCTGTATGTTCGGGTCACTCGATATGGTAACTGCTTTAAGATTATATGTCCCTTTCTTGTTGAATGTAACAACGACTGCGCCGCTTCTGCCCAGGTCTCTTTTATACTGTGGGTCTGACGGGTCTATGGTAAGTATCAGCGGATTCTGCAAAGAGAGATCAGTTATCTTGATTAAAACGGTCTCCCCTGAGCGTATGGATAAGGTATCCGGGCTAAAACGCCAGTTAGTGAGTTCCATCGTATTTGATGGTCTATCTGTAGCCGGATCGTATATCTTAACGCTGAAATCACCCGAGACAGAAGTGACAACAGCCGATACTGTTGATGTTGGGGTGACGGTCACATATACGATTTTTTCCACTTCCTTTATTATAGGCGTCTCTTTTACAGTTTGATTAACGATTTGGATTCTCTCTTCCGTTACTGGTTTATGAATGACATACCCGACCACAAGCCCAAGTAAAAAGAAAAGTATGATCAACGGATATAACGTGTTATCTTTTGCGTCCATAATTTTTTCCCTTATACGCTATAATAAATAATATAATTAGTATTAAAGATTTCTACGCCAGGCGGGCAAATTAAAGCAACAGAAATATATATATCGATGTGAATGAGGATACACATAATGTGAGTGAGATATGGGATTGAGAGTACAGACCCGCTCCAAGGAGCAACGATCCCGCAAGATTGCTCACAATATGTCGGATTACTTGAGTCGGAGACAGATGATAGTTATTTCTGACCTGAAGAGATAGGATAGATGTACAGGATTTGATCAGTCGTATGCAAAAGGTAGCATAGGGAAAAGATATGGGATTATTAGGCTCTTCCAAACCGGATTTTAGAAAAATGGAGGATGAGAGGGACATCAAAGGTTTGATGAAGGTACTTGAGCATGGGAAGGATGCATATATCCGGAGAAAAGCCGTAGAGACCCTCGGGGACATAGGAGGTAGAAGGACAACAGAACCGCTCATCCATGCTCTGGGGGATAAAGACCCCGGTATCCGGAGAAAGGCTGCAAAGTTCCTCGGAGAAGCAGGGGACAGAAGGGCGGTAGAGCCTCTAATTGCTGCTCTTAAGGATGAGAGCGAATATATCAGGGAAGAGGCTGTCCATGCCCTTGGGGAGATAGGTGATAAGAGGGCAGTAGAGCCTCTAATTGTTGCCCTGAGAAACGGGAGCGAATATATCCGGGAAGAGGCTGCATCGGCTCTTGGGGAGATAGGTGATAAGAGGGCAGTAGAGCCTCTAATTGCTGCTCTTAATGAGAACGAATATATCAGGGAAAAGGCAGGGGAGGCTCTTATAGAGATAGGAGATAAAAGGATGGCAGGAGCCCTTATCCTGGCTTTGAAGGATAAGAACGAGTACGTTCGAATGATAGCTGCTGAGGCTCTTGGGGAGATAGGGAACAAAAGGGCAGTAGAACCTCTTATTTTGGCTCTAAAGGACGTGGACCTTGAGGTCCGGAAAAAGGCTGCTGAGGCTCTCGGGAAGATCGAGGATAAAAGATCTGTAGACCCGCTTATTACAGCCCTGAGGGACGCATACCCTGATATCAGGGAGGGAGCTGCCGAGGCGCTCGTGAATATAGGGGAGCCGGCTGTAGAGCCTCTTATTCAGGTCATGAAGGATGAGGACTGGGACATAAGGTGGAGATCTGCAGTCGCTCTCGGGAAGATCGGAGAGCCGGCTGTAGAGCCTCTCATTGCCGCACTGAAAGAGGGCAGTGAATATGTCAGGGAGGACATAGCTGGAATCCTTGTTAAAATAGGAGAGCCGGCTGTAGAGCCTCTCATCGCAGCCCTGAAGAACAGGAACGAGTATGTAAGGGAGGGAGCTGCCGAGGCTCTTGTGAAGATAGGAGAATCCGTAGTTGGGCATCTGGTCGGGGCTCTTAAGGATATAAAGGAGTTCCCCCGAAAGACCGCAGCCGATGGTCCTGGGAAACCAGAGGCGCAGGTAGAAAAAGACAAGAGCGTACAATAGATTAATAATATAATTAACCCATTACAGGGCGGGATATGCATGATAAGGACTCATTATTCAACGCAGATAACGCCCGATATGAACGGGAGCAGCATCACGGTATGCGGCTGGGCGCATGAGATACGGGATCTTGGAGGAATCACGTTCCTTGTGGTAAGGGACAGGGAAGGGCCTGTACAGGTTACGCTCTTTAAGAAAACGATAGACAAGAACGTGCTTGAGATAGTACGGGGTCTCTCGCGCGAGTCTGTCGTCGCTGTTACCGGGACGGTAAAGAAAGAGGCAAAAGCGCCAAACGGCTATGAGCTTGTCCCGACAGCCGTAACCGTGCTGGGCAGGGCGGAATCGCCTCTTCCCATGGACACGACCGGCAAGGTGGATGCAGACCTCGATACGCGCCTGGATGCCAGGTTCATGGACACGCGGCGCCCGGGAACGCAGGCTATTTTCAGGATACGGCACCTCATGCTGAAGAGCGTGCGTGATTACCTTGCCAGGGAAGGTTTTGTTGAGATCACGACACCAAAGGTGGTGGCTACTGCGACAGAGGGAGGTACTGCGCTTTTCCCCATAACGTATTTTGAACGGGAGGCATTCCTTAACCAGAGCCCGCAGCTCTTCAAGCAACTGATGATGTCGGGCGGACTTGACCGCGTCTTTGAGATTGGTCCCATCTTCAGGGCTGAGGAGCACGATACGCGAAAGCACCTGAATGAAGCGACATCCATCGATATCGAGGCAAGCTTCCTGGATAACGAGGACGTGATGGTAATCCTTGAGAATCTGGTCAAACATGTCTATTCAAGCGTGGCTGAGGACGAAGCCAGGCACCTGAAAACGCTCGGGATTGAAGTTAAAGTCCCGAAAACGCCGTTTAAGCGCGTGGCATACGATGAGGCAATAGACATAGCACGGGACCACGGCGAAAAGATAGAATGGGGCGACGACCTGACCACGGAGTCCGAGCACTCAATCGGGGAAACGATAGGCGAGCACTACTTCATCGTTGACTGGCCGACGAAGATAAAACCCTTCTACGCCCAGCCTTACGAGAATAAGCCTGAGATCTGCCGCGCCTTTGATATGATGCACCCGCGCATGGAATTGTCCTCAGGCGCGCAGCGCGTGCACTCGTATGAAACACTCCGCAGCAGGATAGAGGCGCAGGGGCTGAACGCAGACAGTTTTGAGTTCTACCTCAAAGCTTTCAGGTTCGGCATGCCGCCTCATGCTGGCTGGGGTCTGGGGGCTGAGCGGCTCCTTATGACGATGCTGGGCATAGATAACATCCGCGAAGTGGTATTGTTCCCGAGGGACAGGAAGCGCCTTTCCCCATAAATTATTTAACATTGCAGGTATGTGTATTGTGCAAAGCCATGAGCGACCAAAACCTATTTGACTATTTTTGCTGTTTAGGAGAGCAAGAGGGATACAGATGAGCACTGAACGGGATATTATAATCGAGAGACTGGAGCAGAAACTTGCTGCGCGGGACAAGGAGATAGCAGAGATGGCTGAGAAGCTGAGGGAATCTATCCTCACTGAGATGGAGAAGCGGTTTGCAGATAAGATCAAACTGCGTGAATCCACTCTTGATGAACTCAGAATGAAGTTCACAGAAAAGGTAAGTGAGATAGTAGAGATGAACAAATCCCTGAGAGATTCCATACTTGAGCAGCAAAAATCAGGCACCGATGCGCTCAATGAAGCTGAGAACAGAATGACAAGGATCGAGCGGCGGCTGGTGGAACTCAACAGCGCGTACGACGGCGTTATGAAAGAACTCCTTGATCAGAAATCAATAGTACAGGAGTTTGCACCTAAGAAGAGAGTAAAGGAAGAACCACCTGCCAGGAAAGAAGCGCCAAAAGAAGAGACAAAGCCGCCTGAGAAGCCAAAGCCAAAAGGCGAATACATAGTAGCCAGCAATTATGCACCCAGGGATAAGAGGAGAGAACAGCAGATAATAGAGGCGGAAGACACTCCTGTTGTAGTTGAAGATAAAACTGAGGGAAAAGTACAGCCAAAAAAATCAGAGGTTAAGAGGAGCGAGAGGTCGAAGGAAGGGGTTGAAATATATGAGACCCCAAAAAGAGGTAGATAAGTGCATATAAAGGAGATAGAACTTCAAAATTTCAAATCTTTCGGAAAAAAAGTAAAAATCCCATTCTTTGACGATTTCACGACCATTTCCGGTCCAAACGGAAGCGGAAAATCCAATATAATAGACGGTATACTCTTCGCTCTCGGTCTTTCCAACTCCAGGATCATGAGGGCTGAGAAACTGACAGACCTCATATTCAACGCAGACGGCGGGAGGAAGAATTTCGCGCAGGTCACTATTCGCTTCGATAACAGAGACCGGGAGATGCCTGTGGATGCGGACGAGGTCGCGGTCACGCGCAAGGTAAGGCAGACCGAGTCGGGGTATTACAGCTACTATTATTTTAACGATACGCCTGTCAGCCTCTCAGATATCCACAACAACCTGTCCAAGGCAAAGATAACGCCCGAGGGTTATAACGTGGTAATGCAGGGCGACGTCACCCACATCATCGAGATGACGCCAACTGAGAGGCGCAAGATAATAGACGAGATCGCAGGCGTGGCTGAGTTCGATGACAAGAAAGAGCAGGCTCTGAACGAGCTTGAGATTGTGCGCGAGCGGATAGAAAGGGTCGATATAATCCTGGCTGAGGTAGGGGAGCAGCTTATCAGGCTCCAGCAGGAGCGCGACCAGGCTCTCAAGTACCAGTCGCTGCGTGACGAGAAGCGGAAATACGAAGGGTACGTCCTGCTTGCAAGGCTCAAGGACGCAAGGAACGAGCTTAACAGGCTTGAGGGCGAACTCAGGGAGAGAGAGGCTAAAAAGGAAGAGCTGAAGAGGCAGGCAGAGGAGCGCAGGCAGGAACTGAAGAGGACAGAGGATGCGCTTTCGGAATTGAATTCACTCATCATCCAGAAAGGCGAAGGTGAGCAGATAGCACTCCGGAGAGAGATCGAATCCATCAAGGGCGAGATATCCCGCTGCAACAGTACAATCGAGCTTTCAGAGAACGAGATCAACGACATTGAATCCCAGAGGAGAAAAGCCTTCCTCGATATCGACGGCATGCAGGGCAAAGTGGCAGAGCTTGTCGCTAAACTGAACGAGGAGAACCTGAGGAAAGAGACGGTCTCGGCTGAGCTTGACGATAAAAGGACCAAGCTCCTTGTGGTGAGAAGCAAAATAGCCGAAGTGGATGCGCAGTTCACAGGGACGAGGGATAAGCTGGCTGAATCAAAGCAGCAGCTTGAGGCGCATAAGAACGGGAAGAACGAGCTTATGCGGGAAGAAGACCGCCTGCTTGATGCGATACGGCGGAAATCCTCTGAGGCAAGGGACATCGAGCTTGAGATACAGGACTCGGTTTCCAAGATCGGCTCTGCGGATCTCGATACAAGCAGTGTCAAAAACCGTGTAGAGGAGATCGCCGCGAAGAGGCAGGAGCTTGTTAAGGATTCGGTCGATCTTGAGAAGAACAGGGTGCAGATAAAGATGGTGATAGCAGACCTTGACAACTCCCTGCGGCTCTTCCAGCAGGAGTACGCAAAATCCGAGGCGCGGATAAAGGCTGCAGCAGAGATCAATTACAGCGAGCCGGTCGAGGCTGTACTTCGCGCAAAGAAGAGCAGGGAATTACCCGGAGTATACGGCACGATAGCAGAACTCGGGAAGGTCGATAAAAAATATTCGGTCGCCCTTGAGATAGCGGCTGGCGCAAGGATGCAGTCCGTGGTCGTGGATACGGATGAGGACGCTGCAAGAGCTATCGAATACCTGAAGCAACGGCGCCTGGGAAGAGTGACTTTCCTGCCTCTTAACAGGATGGAGGCTATGGCTTCTCTCTCCAAGAAAGAGAAAGATGGCGTTATCGATTATGCCATCAATCTCGTTGATTACGATAAAAAGTTCAGTTCAGTTTTCTGGTACGTCTTCAGGGACACGCTCGTACTTGACAGCCTGAACACTGCGAGGAAGCTCATGGGCGGGAAGCGCCTCGTGACCCTTGAGGGTGAGCTGATAGAGAAGGCGGGCGCAATGACCGGGGGCACGATAAGATCAAAGCTCTCGTTCGCAAGCGGGGAAGAGGAGAACATCAAGAAAATAGCCGAGCAGATATCGGAGTACGAGGGAAGGCGAAAATCTGCAGTTAATAAGTTAGAGAAGACAGAGGAGCACCTGGCAGGGCTTAAGGATGAGTCTTCCAACTTCGATAAGGAGATATCAAAGCTTGAGATGCAGATGGAAGAGATAAAGAGCCGGGGCACGCGGCTTGCTGAACTTATCGAGTCAAGGAAAAAACAGCTTGCTGAAATAGAGAATGAGCGCATCGAGATAAAGAAGAAGATGGACTGCATTGAGGATGATAAACGCTCAAGGGATGCTCTGATAAATACTCTGCTTGAGGATATCGGGAAGCTTGAGGAATTGTTAAAAGGCTCCGAAGTTCCTGAACTGAGCAACAAAGCCGGAAAGATTGAGGAGGAGATCGACAGACTTGAAGGAAGGATGCGGGACATTGAGGCAGGTATCAATGCAATTGAGCTTGACAGGAAATATGCGCAGGAAAGAATAGATGAGACAAAGGCGCGGCTCTCGGAGCTTGATAAAAAGAAAGAAGGGCACCGTGAAAAGATCAATACCCTGCGCGGGCAGATAAAGAAGCTTGAATCCGACCTGAAGGCTAAGACCATACGGGAGATGGAGCTTGGGGGAGAGCTGCTTGAGCTTCAGAATAAGAGAATGCGGATACAGAGCGAGGAGAATTCCCTGAAAGAGAGGCTTCTGGATGTCCAGAGAGTGCTGGGCGACCTTGAGAGGAACCTGCTTGCGCTCCAGTCCACGAAGGACGCGCTGACAGAGCAGATAATCGCACTTGATAATGAGATAGCAGAGCGCGGGCTGAACCGGGACGAAGAGGTACCTTCTTCCGAATCCATAGCCTCAAGGATAGCTGCGCTCACGCGGGCGATGGAGAAACTTGAGCCAGTCAACATGAGGGCAATAGATGAGTATAACGGCGTTGAGAACAGGCAGAAAGACTTAAAATCCAGGCGCGATACCCTGTTCCGCGAACGCGAGGAGATAATACTTCGCATTAAGAAGTGCGAGGAGATGAAGAAAGAGACGTTCATGAACACCTTTGACGGCGTGAACGAACAGTTCAAACAGGTGTTCGCAGAATTATCAGATGGAACGGGCGGACTTTTCCTTGAGAATCCCGACGACCCGTTCTCAGGGGGGATGACGATAAAGGCACAGCCGTCCGAGAAGACCCTTCAGCGCCTTGAGGCTATGTCGGGAGGCGAGAAAAGCCTGACCGCGCTGTCGCTGCTCTTCGCAATCCAGCAGTACAGACCTGCACCTTTCTATGCCTTTGATGAGATCGACATGTTCCTTGACGGCGTGAACGCAGAGAAGGTTGCAAGGCGCATCCAGAAAGCCTCCGCGAACGCCCAGTTCATCGTGGTCTCGCTGAGGAAGCCCATGATAGAGGCTGCAAAGAGAACTGTTGGCGTGGCGATGCAGGAGAACAATATATCGAGCATCACGGGTATCCAGTTGAACTGACATATGGTTGGCGGTAAAAAAGGGTTACAAAAGAGGGTGTACCCGCCAACCAGTATTAGAGATATTATTCTTTAAAGGATAATAGTTCTGCGGCTGTAATCATCTATGAGAATGTCCGAATAGTTAATAATCAGATAGATATTCTGAGACAGGTGATGAACGAATACAATATTTACAAATATATGGAATTTTTAATATTTATATCGTATCTGATTTTCATTTTCTTAGCAATTCAGATATGGTTCTTATGGAAGGATATCGACAGAGAGAAGCTGCAAATAAAAACCCTGGTTAACGAATCCTTTTTCAAAAGGAATTTCATTTACGTGCTATCATTCAGTATATTTTTCATAATTCATGAAACTATTGAGGGGACAAGACTTCCCAATGCTATGGTATATTTTGAATTCTTTGAAATGCTGTCACTTATCAGTCTTGTATTATTTGCACGTAGCTGGTATGCCGTATTAAAAGCATGTACGTATAAAAAATCTCTGCCGTGTGAGCTGATTAACCCCAGGCTCGATAGATCGTGCGTTCTCAACAGCGGCGGTCATGGCTGTGATCTTTGCGGTGTTCTGGACCGGGAATAAATAACCGGATGGAGAACCGGGGGTAGACCTCACCAGACCGGGGATAAAGGCAACTATTTTAAACCATAACACTATACTTAGGTATGATGGCAGGTGAATTTATGGCTGAGGAAAAACAGGATAAAAAAAAGCAAATGAAAGATAAGTGCAAAACATGCGGTATCTGCTATCCCAGGAGGAGAAGAAATGAGTAAAGTTGTTCTAATGGATTTTTTTGCTGAATGGTGCGGTCCGTGCAAGATGCAGGACCCGATACTGGAGGAGCTGAAGAAGAAATTCGGGGACAGTGTGGAATTCAAAAAAGTGGATGTTGATACGAACTACGAACTCGCTTCCAAGTTCACCATCCATGCCGTGCCGACGCTTATTATCGAAAAGGACGGCGCAGTATTCAAGCGCTACACTGGCGTTACCCGTGCGAACGTGCTTGAAGCCGATTTGAATGCAGCCCTGAAATAGCGGGGTCTGGTTGAAACCCTTATTCGATCTCGGCGTGCTGCCCCTGCGGCACAGGACTGGTAGAGGGTGGAAACCCCACGTATCGCTGGTTTTTAATGCCGGGAAAAGGCTTAATTTTGCCATAGATACCACCCGCTCGCGCTCAATGCAGCCCGATGCCTACATGATAACCCACGCACACTCGGACCACTACGGCAAATCAGCCATGCTCTCCGATAGAGCCGTGTGCTCTGAAGAGACCGCACTGGCTCTTGAGATACTCCACGGCAAAAAATTCGCAGGCAGGACTTTTAAGGTCGGGGATCCCATTGATATCTGCGGCGTTGATGTGAAAACTTACCCGACCCACCATACCATCGGTTCCTGCGCTTTTTACTGGCAGAACGATACAGGGACGAGGATACTGGTCACAGGGGACGTGAAAGATGCAAAAGACCTTCCGAAATGCGACGTACTTATCACTGAAGCCAACTACGGCGACCCAGACGACCCGGGCTGCCGCTTCAGCGACGACATCGGCGCTTTCCGGGAAGCTGTCGAAGCATCGCTTGAGGAAAATACTGTTTTTGGCGCATACGCGTTCGGGAAAGCCCAGCGCGCAGTGAAGCTTTTGCGGGAAGCGGGCTACTCCGAAGAGATCGGGATGGACCCCGTGTCTCTTGCGCTCACTGAGGGGCTGATGGGCGATACAGGTCCACTTTGTGACCTGGACAACAACTGCGGGATACGAATAGCAACACCTGCCCAGATACCCGGGCTTCGGGCGGCAAGAAAATTCATCCTTACAGGCAGGCGCGATTATAAATTCCCGACTATCAATATCAGCGACCATATGGATGCAGGGGGGCTTATCGATATGGTACACGGCTGCTCCCCCGGTGCAGTCATCACCTACCATCCCGGCGGCAGCAGACCGCTTAAACTGGCAGCATATCTGAATAAAACAGGAATATACGCGCGTGCGCTTGAACAGGTGAATAATATCCTTGAGGTGTGATCATATTATAATACAGGAATCCTTTTTTAGTGAACAGCAGGAGGAGAGACAGGTATCTGCCTCTCCCCGGTAAAGTCCCGCTCCTTTGGTTAAACAGGATACGCAGACACTTCGTATCCCGTTTGTTCCGGTTTCAATCCCGGCATGTTTCTTACAGAACACCTCATACATCCATCCGCCTGTTGCTCTTCTGTGGCTGTCAGGTCTCCAGGTTTTTACCCTGGCTTTTCTATTTTTAACGGTACTTGTCTATTTTTAGACAAGTTACTATTATCACTATTAACGTTTAAACCTTTCTGTCTTAGAAACAGCTATTCTGAAAATTTATTCCCGTCTGGCAGTGAAGCCAGTTCGTCGTAGAATTTTATTATAAGTTTTGCCATGGAGTTCTTCTCGTTCATGGCAAAAGTCCTGATCTGTTTGCCCAGCCTCTTTTCTGTTACAATATCGTTCTTGACAAGAGGTTCTATCACTCTTGCCACGCTTGAGTGGGAAAGCCCTGTCTCCTCAGCTATGCCTGAGAGATAGGTGAACTCACCCCTTTTTTCGAGCAGGTTCTCCAGAACAATCGTCTGAGCGCTGTTTCCAAATATTTTTTCAAGATTTCCCATTTCTGTCTCACTCAAATTATAATTATTATTGTTCTCAATTGGGTATAACCTTTTCTTTTTTTTGGGTATTCGTACTAAAAACAACTACTTCTGGTATGAGATTAAAGTTTAAAATACTAATCAGTCCAGATTAATCCTGTCAGTGAATCAATCGTAAATGCTAAGTAGGACTTCGTATAACTACTGGGTGTGGTCAAGCAAGACTTAACCGATGATAAGATACTGAGGATCATCAGGCAGGAACCTGAACTGACCGAGAATGAGATAGCCTTAAAGCTGGGCATTGGGAAAAACGAGGTAATAAACAGGATAAGGCGCTTATCTGACACGCGCATCAAGATAATGGTCGTTGACGATGAGAGGGACCTGGTTGATACGCTCAGGCTTTCTCTTGAGTCGGATGGTTATAACGTGATAGGTGCCTACTCAGGTAATGAAGCGATAGAAAAAGCGCATGCTGAAATCCCTGACCTTATTCTGCTGGACATCGTACTGCCGGACATGGACGGTTATGAGATATGCGGAAGGCTGAGAGAGGACCCGCTGACCAGGTTAGTGCCGATTATTATGCTGACTGGAAAGGGCGGGTTGATCGATAAGATCGAAGGTCTGGAAAAAGGGGCGGACGATTATATCACCAAGCCTTTCAATCTCCACGAACTGAGAGCAAGGATCCGCACTGTCCTGCGGCGCTCGATGACCTGAAAGGCTTGCATCGAACATCGCAGATTATAGCTGCGGTTCTCTCTTTTTCGTGCTCTTTATTACATCGTCTGCGACCTTTGCGTTCATGAGGTAATCATCGACCGATGAGAGAAGCGTGCCGATCTTCTCTGCCGTGAATATCACAGTCGCGGAGTTTCCGTCGATGAGCGTTTCGATCTCAGAAGGATTATCAGGCTCAAGAGACCGGGCAATGGTACTGATAAGTTCGCCCGCGTTCTCGCCTTTGAATACCAGTTTCCCTTTTACCTTCATCCCGTTTTCCCTTTCAACTGTTTCCCGACGATGGAATCCACGATATCCAGGAACTTCATGGCAGTTCCCTTCGGTATGGTCGCGCCTGAGGCTATATCGTGACCCCCGCCAGTGCCCCCGACCTGAGAAGATACCTCACGCAGCGCCGCTGCAAGATCAAGCCCGCGCTCCACAAGCTGCCTTGTCCCCCGTGCTGAGACCTTTATCTTATCCTCCACCTCGTTCAGGGTAATGAACGGCTTATCTGAATAGAGATAGCGGGTCATCGTACCAGCGACAATACCTGTACCCCTTGCATCATCCAGTATGAGGTACCTTATGTTCTGTTTTGACTTGACCTGCGCCTCTGCTCTTTTCAATATCCCTGTCAGCGTTTTCTGGTACTCGCGGGCTGTGGACAGAGCCTCTTCGACGACCGAGTCATCGCGCATGCATATAGCAATGCCAAGACCTGCTTTATCGACCTTTCCGCAGGCGTTCAGTATGTTCACGAAATCGTAGACATTAGTTACGACCTCGTTGTTCAGGATGTACGTATCACCGACCAGCGAATCTATCGCCGTAAGACTTCCCTGTTTTGCCAGCTTCAGGGCGATGACAGATACGAATTTTATAAGCTCATCCTCGTTGAGGTCTTTTAACCTGCCCCTTATACCCAGTTTACCAGCGAATTCTTTGATTTTTTCTTTATCGCCTGTTATATCAAGATAAGGGTCTGTGCTGTATTCAAGTATCTCCTCGATAGTCCCGTCCCCCACCCGCAGCCCTTTCTTAACTGTTACGACTTTTTTTTCAAGAGCCTCATCCAGGATGAGTTTGTTCCAGTCCTTCATCGGCTGCTTGTCGCCTATCGCCCCTGCAAGCGCTATCCCCGCAAGGTCGGTATTATCCCCCATCTGTCTCGCCACCATGTAAGCACCGCAGGCTGCGCATAACTGGGATGAGCCGTCGATACCCAGAAGATGGGGATTAAAGTGAACGTGCTCAAGCTTCCCTGTGGGCTTGTGGTGGTCGATGATTATGGCATTCTTTATCTTTGAAGAAAGTTCTACCTGGCTGCTGCCCATATCGCACAGGATGACTGCATCCCTGGAGGTTTTCTCTATCAGCTCTACCGTGGACGCGTCGAACTGGCTCACTATGGTTGCATGGAACAGTATCTGCTTTCTATAGAGAGCATTGCACATTATCCCGGCGGCTGATAACCCGTCTGCGTCGTTATGGGATATGAGTCTGACCGAGTCGTATTCTAATATGGCATCTGCTACCTGCCTGCTCAAAGCCTCAAGTCCAGCGAGGCTCTTATCCCGATCTGTCATCGTAAATTTATCTTGAGATGAGCATCTCGGCTCTCTCGATAGAATACTTCCAGTCCATGGGAAGCACACCCTCACGCCGATAGTATTTTTCAAGCCGGCGTATCTTTGATTCCATATTAGTGAGGGAGCGCTTGTTGTGTACGTCCTTCGGGTTCCTGTCGAGATGCTTCTTCAGCTCAAGCACTTTTACGATAAGATTATGAATATCCTCAGGCACCTTCGGAGCCGCATTATTTTCCTTTAAGGTAGCCAGTACCTTCTTGCCCGTAACGAGGGATATATCCGGGACTCCATAGCGGTCTCTCATGACCATCCCGATCTCGCTTGTCGATTTTCCCTGTGCTGCAAGCTGGAGCATCGTTTTCTCTATCTCTTCCTTGTTCGTGTTCGACCAGGCAGGCGGCTGTGCCCTGTAGGGCTTCTTTGATCCCGACTGTCCCTTACTGCGTGTATGCATTCTTGCCAATTGGTTCTCCTCCAGTAATCATTATTTTATATTGTATTTTATTCTCACTCTATAAAAGCGAAGGCAAGTCTAGATGGAGCATGTATATTAAATAATTTACTATAGCAGGCAGTTACTAAAAAATTTTCGTGGGGTTAAAAAAGTTTATTAACTATTATCGACTCTATTTTGATTGGGAAAACTAATTCAGTAGTAGGAGGAAAAATGAAAATAAGTATGAGACCAATATTTGCCGGGCTGATTGTATGGCTAATATTTGGAATAGGATTTGAAGGTGCTGCGGCATCAGGCAGATTGATGCTCAACCTGCAGCCCAGCCTGAATGGTAATGGTGACATCAAAGCTACATCTATCATGACAGCCGAACTGCTCGACACGAACGGCAATATTGTCCAGAATGCAATCGTTAACAGCAGCACTGCACAGTTTAACGTGAGCGGTATTATGGCAGGAGATTATTTCATCAGGTTAAATTCCCTTGCCGACGATCTTGTGCCTGCGCGCATAGATAACCCGACACAGGATATCACCCAGTTCGTTGGACAGACCTTACGGGAGACGGTTATCGGCAGTCTTTCGGACCCAACCTACACTATTTCAACGCATTCCAAGGGACAGGGACACCATCCGGTTGTCAGGTACGCAGACGGGGTAATTGAAACGCCTGAGAGATATTGCTATGTTCTCCTGTATCAAAAGACCAGT
>JAPMTX010000033.1 GCA_026552855.1 Candidatus Methanoperedens sp.
CTTGTCAGGAGAAGGTAATAATACACATTCCGAAAATTCTTTCAGCCGGCAGACCTATTCTTTTGCATGGAACTGAAAAAGACACTGGGCTTATTCGATGCCACAGCCATAGGGATTGGCACGATCATCGGGGCTGGCATATTCGTTGTGACCGGCATAGCAGCAGGTCTTGCAGGTCCTGCGCTCCTGCTCTCCTTACTTATAGGCGCCTGCATCTCAGCGCTTACAGCCCTGAGCTTTGCAGAGCTGGCAACATTCATCCCGAAAGAAGGGGGAGGCTATGAGTTCGCGCATGAGCTTATCTCGCCTTTTGCAGGCTTTATCGCAGGCTGGCTCTGGCTCCTGTCAAACGTGGTCGTGGGCGTAGTAGTGAGCATCGGGTTCGCAAGCTACCTGGCATTATTTATCCCGCTCCCGGTGCGCGTTGTGGCTCCGCTGGCATGCCTTGCCGTCATGCTCGTAAATTATCTCGGAGCCCGCGAATCAAGCCTTGTCAATAATGCACTGGTAACCGTAAAGCTCATCATTCTTGCTTTTTTCATCATCTCTGGCATAGGTGCGGTCAAGCCTGAGAACTTCTCTCCCTTTATGCCGAACGGCGCAACAGGTGTCATGCAGGGCGCTGCGCTCATATTCTTTGCATATACCGGGCTTGCAAGGATAACGATCATCGCGGAGGAAGTAAAGGAGCCAGGAAAGACCATTCCGCGCGCCATAATCCTCTCCCTCCTTGTATCGACCGCGGTATATTTGCTCGTCAGTTTTACTGCTGTAGGTCTTGCAGGGTACAGGGAGCTTGCAGGTTCAGGCTCACCACTTGCCAGTGCTGCGCTGTTTGAGAGCAAAAACGCAGCCGCTCTTATCACCGCAGGCGCGCTCGTCGCCACACTGAGCGTTCTTCTCACTACGCTCCTGGGGCTATCGCGCGTCTCTTTTGCGATGGCAAGAAATAATGACCTTCCCGGATTCTTCGTTAAACTGCACCCTGAGAGGGCTGTCCCTTACAATGCAGTTCTGGTTTCCGGTTTTGCCATGGCTGCCTTCGCCGCATTCACTGACCTTCCGCGGGCAGCGGCAATAACCAATTTCGCATCGCTGCTGTATTATGCTATAGTTAATTACAGCGCTCTGAAACTGGAAAAACCCGCATACCCGCGCATAATATCTGTTCTCGGATTAGTGACCTGCGTTATGCTGCTATTCTTCCTTGCAAGGGAAGCCTGGGTAACGGGAGGAGCTGTTCTTTTAGCAGGCATGCTCTATTACCATTTAAGAAGACGATGGTAGATGATAGATTTTTTATCTTCAAAGCAAGTTTACGTAAGATTTCTCCCCAATAATTTTATTACTCTTCCCGACCATTCTTCTAAACGGGAGTAATAGCTATGAATGAATTACAGAGCCTTCTTGAGCGGCTATCGAACGCGCACGGCGCATCGGGATATGAGGCTGGCGTAAGGCTGGTCGTTGAAGAGGAAGTAAGACCGTACGTGGACGAGATCAGGGTTGATAAGATGGGAAACCTCATTGCAACAAAAAGCGGGAGCTCGCCGGTTTTGATGTTAGCCGCGCACATGGACGAGATCGGGCTTATGATAAAATACATCGATGACAAGGGTTTCGTGCATTTTACCAAAAGCGGTGGATGGTTTGACCAGACACTTCTCAACCAGAGGATGATAGTACACACAGAGAAAGGACCGCTCTACGGTGTTATAGGTTCAAAGCCTCCCCATGCCATGAAAGAGGAGGATAAAAAGAAACCAGTCAATATCGGGGATATGTTCATAGACGTGGGCGCAACTAGCAGGGAAGATGCCGAGAGGATGGGCGTGAGGATAGGTACGCCCCTTACTTTAGATACTGAATTCAAACCGCTTGGCAACGATCGGGTTACAGGAAAAGCGTTCGATAACCGCGCAGGCTGCACCGCGCTCATCTGGGGGCTGCTGGAGATGAGGGGCGTAGAAGCCACAGTCCATGCGGTCTTCACGGTGCAGGAGGAAGTAGGGTTAAAAGGCGCTAAGACTTCGGCTTTCGGATTAGAGCCCGATGTTGCGCTCGCGACCGATGTATCGTATACTGGCGACCATCCGGGTATTGAGAAGAAGCAGTCAGCCATAGAGATGGGGAAAGGACCGTCCATTACTGTCAGCGACGCCGAAGGCAGGGGCATAATCGTCCCTGAGACCGTATTGAGATGGTTGAAAGAGGCTGCAGACCTGAACAACATTCCCTACCAGCTTGAGGTCGGCTCGGGCGGCACCACGGACGCATCTGCGATACACCTGTCGCGCGACGGCATACCATCGGGTGTTATCAGCCCTCCGGTGAGGTACATACACACGCCCGTATCAGTGCTGAGCATGGCAGACCTTGAGAACAGTGCAAGACTTGTTGCCAGGGCGGCAGAGATAGTGGACAGGTTTTTTTAAGCGTAGTATTAAATATGTTAAAAATAAAAACACTAACACAGAATTCCGGAGTAAAAAGGAGTGTAATAAAATGGTTGTTGAAATAAAAGATGGCGTATACTGGGTTGGAGTCGTGGACTGGAATATAAAGCATTTCCACGGGCACGAATATACGACCCACAGGGGCACTACATATAACTCTTACCTTATCATTGATGAGAAAACCGCTCTTGTGGATACTGTCTGGGGTCCATATTCGCAGGAACTGATCGATAATATCGAAGAAGTGACCGACATCAAGAAGATCGATTACGTGGTGGCGAACCATGCCGAGGTTGACCATTCAGGCTCGCTGCCTGAGGTGATGAAATATATCCCTGACGCCACGGTCGTTGTCTCTGAAAAAGGGAAGGATAGCGTTTTCAAACATTTCCACAGGCGCTGGAATTTCAAGACTGTAAAAACGGGCGACAGCATCAGCCTCGGTGACAACAGCCTTGTTTTCGTGAGCGCCCCCATGCTCCACTGGCCAGACAGCATGTTCACTTACCTCACAGGCAAAAATGTCCTGATGCCCAACGATGCCTTCGGTCAGCACTACGCTTCCTCGGTGCGTTTCAACGACGAGGCTGATATGACAGAGGTATACCAGGAAGCCATAAAGTATTATGCAAATATTCTCACGCCTTTCAGCGACCTTGTTATCAAGAAAATAGACGAGTTCAAGGCTCTGAACATCCCTGTTGATATCATCGCCCCGAGCCACGGCATCATATGGAGGAAAGACCCGCTGCAAATAGTGGAAAAGTACTACGAGTGGGCATCCGGGAAGAACGACGGCTCTGTCGCGATAATCTACGATACCATGTGGAACGCAACCGACAAAATGGCAAAGGCGATAGCCGAGGGGCTGGAAAAGGAAGGGGTAACGTTCAAGATGTTCAACATGGCTGTAAGCGACCGCAACGACGTGCTGGCAGAGGTCTTCAAAGCTAAAGGGATACTTATCGGCTCACCTACCTTGAACAACGGTCTACTGCCTACCATCAAGCCCATACTTGAGGATCTGAAAGGATTGAAGTTCAAGAATAAAGTGGGCGCAGCTTTTGGCTCCTACGGCTGGAGCGGGGAGAACATAAAGCTCATAGAGGAGAACCTTGAGAGGGCAAAGGTAAGGAAACTGCAGGAAGGCATCAAGTTCAAATGGCAGCCTACAAAGGAAGAGCTTGAGGAGTGCGTTGAGTTCGGCAGGAATTTTGCGAAAAGCTTAAAAAGCTGCGAGTGAACCTCTTTAAATAACTCTGATCACGCTCATAAACGCTCCCGAAAGAAGCGGTATGATCAGGTTATCATCCACCGGTCTTCCCTGAACCCTAAGCGGTATCGCATCTCCCATAGTGGCTCCGACTGCCCCCGCAACGTATACACGTAATGATAGGTTTACCATATCCGCTGCCGGTGGCAATTTTACGAGCGCAAGCCCGATAAGGACGCATACGGCGAACATCACAGCCATTATCGGCAGAGGCTTGACCGCCATCTTGTTTGAGTTGTTGTTGCGGATATCCCCGCATCTTAATATCGCGCCCGCAAGCCCGGATGCGGTATCCCCGATAGCCAGCATCAACAGCGCTGCTATGGCGATCGTTTTATCGAATATCATGACCGAGAGCAGGGCAGCCATCTGGAAATAGATGTACGCTGCGACCTGCTTGTTTTCATGCGGGCGAAGCAGTATCTCAGGGAGCTTTATTCTCCCGCTGAGGCGCAGCCATTCAATAGATATAAGAACGACATTAATAACCAGGAGCCCTATGATTGCTGTTCTCCTGTCAAGGAAATAATAAACGACCGGTATCAGGGAACCCATTAAATGAATGGCTTTCCTCTGGAGTTCATGGGAGAACAGGTCAAACATACAGACCTACACTTTAGTTCCAGCCTCTTTGAAGGGTTTGCCGCTGTATATCAGACCGCATATATTGTCCGCGATACCGCTCATGTCTGCGCGCACCTGCCGCATCGAATCCCTGTCCCTGATAGTGACAGTGCCATCTTCCAGCGTCTTGTAATCCACGGTTATGGAGCACGGCGTGCCGATCTCATCGTTCCTCCTGTAGCGCCTGCCTATTGTGCCTGAATCATCATAGGTAACGAGTATCCCGGCACTGCGAAGCATCGAGACTATCTCATTCGCGGGTTTTATGAGTTCCTCGCGCGTGAGGAGCGGCAGCACGGCGACCTGTACGGGCGCGACCTCGGGCGGAAGGCGCAATACTATCCGTTTCTCCTCTTTTTCCCCTTTCTCTTCTTCCAGACCGGCAGTCTCTTCCTCGGAATATGAATGTTCAAGCAGCGAATAGATTATCCTGTCGATACCGAAGGAGGGCTCTATCACGTGCGGTATGACCGTTTCGCCGTGCACTTCCTCGGTGACGGTCTCGAAGGTTACAGCCTCTTTTTCAAGCTTTATGTGCTCGCCGTCTACCGTCAGTTCTATGTGATCTCCTTTCAGCTCTTCAGGCTTCAGCGCTTTTAGTGCATTTGCTATCTTGCCCGCTTTACCTTTGAACCTGGGTCCGAGTATGCCCATGTTCGGTTTAACAACGAAGCGCTCAATTTTCTTTGGCTTATCGTAAGGGACATACACAGACAGCTCGGTCCCGCTCTGCTTTGCATGGGCTTTCAGGTCGTAATCCGTCCTGTCGGCTATGCCCACGACCTCGACCCAGCCGAACCGCTCGCTCAGTATCTCTGCATCCCAGCAATCAGCCGCGTAGTGTGCCATCTCATCCTTCATGTGCTGCCTGAAGCGCAGCTTCTCAGCCGATATGCCGACGCGCATAAGGAACCTGTATGTGATCGCCAGGCAGTATCCCAGGAACTCGTGCGCGATTATGCCTCTCTTTACCGCCTCACCTATGGACATCTTCTGCATCTCTCCTGCGATCTGTCCTTCCTGGGAGTAGAGATTGAGAACAATACCCGCAACCTCCTTGAATTTAGGATGCGTCTTGTTCCTGGGGTCGATGAATATCTCAGCCTCAGCCTGCGTGAACTCGCGCAGACGTATAACTCCCTGCCGCGGTGATATCTCGTTTCGGTATGCTTTCCCTATCTGCGTGGCTCCGAAAGGCAGGCGGTCGCGGTAGAATTTCAGGAGGCGCGGGAAATCCACGAACATACCCTGCGCTGTCTCAGGGCGGAGATACCCTACCCGCTTTCCGCCGGGACCTATCGTGGTCTTGAACATGAGGTTGAATTCATAGACCGTTCCGAGCTTTCCGCCGCATTCGGGGCACCGGATATTGTTCTTATTGATGATCTCAGTAAGCTCGTCAGCACTCAGCGTGTCCGGGTTCTCCACGACATCCTTAACAAGGTGATCGGCTCTGAATGCCTCATGGCATTTCTGGCACTCTGTCAGGGGGTCGGAGAATCCTCCGACATGCCCTGAGGCTATGAAGATCTCCTCTATGCCGATGGTGGGCGCCTCAATTTCGTAATACCCCTCGTTTATCACGAAAATGTCCCTCCATGTGTTCTCGACCCGGCGCTTGAGCATGGCGCCGAGGGGACCATAATCATAGAAGCCAGCAGTCCCGCCGTACAGCTCAAATGAACTCCACAGGAACCCGCGGCGCTTTGCAAGCTCTATTACCTGTTCGTATTTGTCTGCCATGTTCCGCTTAATATAGGGTTTTAGATTATTAAGGTTTCATTTGGTTTCAGGGTGGTTTTTATATCGCACCCTGGAAGCCCGCTTGTGTTATGGATTTGAAAAATAGCTTATGTTTGTGCCGCAGCCAGCCTTTTCTCAATATCTGCGATCTTAAGCTTGAGTGCGGTTGTTCTCAGGCTGGATATCTCCATTTTTGTTTCGTTTCTCATGCTGTTCATTTCATTTCTGAGGCTGTCTATCCTCTCGTTCGTTGAATCTATCCGGGTATTGATAGCCTTGAGTTCGCCTTTTATCTCACTGAGTTCAGGCATTAATACTTGTTTTATCCAGCCAGGTATCTTTTCAGCGGGCACAATCTATACTTGATGTATGTTCTATTTAACTTTAAGCTGTGTATAGTCCGAGCCCTTCAACAGATAAACCCTAAGTTGAACGTCTTAAAATAAGGTAGGTAAGGTTTATAACCGATAGAATCAAAACCGATTGCCGCGTAAAACCTTCCAGAACTCAAAATGACCGACATAACCCCCGATACCAGAGCCCTTCTCCTGCGCCTGGGCTACCAGTGCGCCGAGAATATCACACATGAGCTTGATGCACTGCTAAGAGAGATTGATTTTGGAAGCATCCAGCAGACCGTGCAATCCTCCATAGAAGCAAAGGATACGGCAGGATTGATCAATGCCTTAAAAGACCTGATGGTGCGCCTGGAGGACAGGGGTTTCTACCGCCCGGATGCCCCGACAAAGCTTATCAGGCTGCTCGTTAACGGTCTCTGCCTGAGAAGAGAGGACATCTTCGTTCTCCTGGAAAGAGCGAACATACCTGAAGAAGAGAAAATGAAAGAGCAGGAGTTCCTTGCATCCTGCGCAGCCATCACCCAGCTTGGCTATATACTCCTGAGCAGCCTCGTACCTGAGGTAAAGACTGCCAGTTCAGGACCTCATGTCTTTATCATAGTAGATGGCTTCTCCCGGGATTCAAAGATATTCGTGGATTTCAGCATTGAGTCCATCCGGCAGATAGATATCCTGCGATACAGCCAGAAGGAGAATTATTACTCCCTGAAAACCCTGGTATCAGGGCTGGATGAGGAAACTTCCAGTCTCCTTAACGAGTATTACTCTTTTTTCCATGTGACCTCAGGCATAGGCTTGAGCCACAACATCCACAACAACCTGGGCATTGCGTACGATAAAATCGGGATGTACGAAGAGGCGATAGCGGAGTTTGAGGAGGCGCTTCGGCTTTCTCCCGGTTACATCGAGGTTCACAACAACCTTGCGGTCACATACAGCAGGATGGAACTTATCGAAGAGGCGGTTAAAGAGCTGAAAATTGCTCTTGAACTTAAACCCGTATACGCAGAGGCTCAAAGCAATCTGGGCAACATCTACGCCATGTCGGGGAGATACGAGGAGGCAGCGGCGGAACTTGAAGCCGCACTCAAATCTAATCCCAACTATGCGGACGCACACAATAACCTCGGCAACATTTATTCCATGCAGAAGAAGACGCAGGAAGCCATCCGGGAGTTCCAGGAGGCACTTCGTCTCAACCCCTGCCATGCCCTCGCTCGCAGCAACCTCGGCAGCATGTACGCAGAGGAAGGAAGATACGGAGATGCGCTCAGGGAATTCCAGGAGGCGCTCAGGCTCAATCCCGGACTCCCGGAAGCGTATTTCGGCTCAGGGATGGCGTACTACAATACGGGCAGCTACGAGAGGGCAGTGCAGGCGCTGGCGAGGGCTGTGCATCTTGACAGCAGGATTCTTGAAGCGGTGCCGGATAAGATAATGCTCAAAGTAAGGCAGGGCGCCGCAAGACTGAGACAGAGCATGGGAGTATTTTAGAACAGGGAGCGCCATAAGTTAAATAAGGGAAGATTATGGTAGAAGATAAAAAGATACGCGTTGCTATAGCGTGCCAGGGCGGCGGGAGCCATACGGCTTTCACTGCCGGGGCGCTTAAAAAAATCCTGAGAGAGATGGATGAGAGATACGAGATAGTAGGCTTCAGCGGCTCATCAGGCGGCGCCATCTGTGCCCTGATGGCATGGTACAGCATACTGACGAAGGGCAGGGACGGAGGCAGGGAAGAAGCTATCAGGCTGCTGGACGCTTTCTGGGAAGATAATTCCGCGAGTGTACCCCTGGATGTGCTCCTTAACTATTGGGTCGTTTCTGTATCCAGGTACCAGGGTGTTATTCCCACGCCTGAAGTAAGCCCGTACTTTTATCCGCCCTGGGCGCAGGAGTACCTGAGACTGCTTCTGGAAAAACATGTTGATTTTGGCAGGATCCGGCAGATACTGAGCTCAAACCCTGCAAGCCTGAATCTTTACGTTGGAGCTGTGGAAGTTCTTTCGGGTAAATTCAAGGTCTTTAAGGGCACTGAGATCAGCGCCGATGCGATACTGGCTTCGGCTGCAGTACCGATCTTCCTGAGGGAGATACATATCGGTGAAAATGTATACTGGGACGGCTTGCTTTCTCAGAACCCTCCTGTACGGGATTTTGTTACAGAGCATACCGAAGCCGGTTTGAAACCGGATGAGATATGGATAATCCAGATAAATCCCGAGAGGCGGAAGAAAGAGCCGAAATCAGTAATAGAGATACGGGACAGGAACAACGAACTCGCCGGCAATCTGTCGCTCTACCAGGAGGTGTCTTTCATAGAAAAAGTCAACGAATGGGTTGACCAGGGATACCTTCCGGAGGGAGAATACAAGCATATTGAGATGAGGTGGATCCAGATGAGCCGTGAGGACCTGGACATAGCATCCAAGTTTGACCGCAGTTATTCTTTCGTACGCGATATGATGGCTCACGGTGAGAAGGAAGCCGGGGATTTTCTGGCCAGGTTACCGTAGTGCTCATCCTTCTGTAATTGCGTACTAAGAACATTATGAGAGATTCAATAAAGACCGGGTTCAGCTTCGGCATAACCTCAGGAATAATTACTACGCTTGGATTGATCGTGGGTCTGGATTCTGGAACACATTCAAAGGCTGTGGTCGTAGGCGGCGTACTGACCATAGCGATAGCGGATGCCTTCTCTGATGCCCTGGGCATACACATTTCCGAGGAATCCGAATGCAGGCATACCACAAAGGAGATATGGATTTCAACGCTTTCCACTTTTTTTGCCAAGTTCATCTTTGCGATGACATTCATAATTCCAATCCTGCTGCTCCAGCTCACGACAGCTATCATCGCCAGCATAATCTGGGGGCTGTCACTTCTCGGCATCATAAGTTTCTACCTTGCAAAACAGCAGAAGGTGAAGCCGTGGAGGGTCATCATGGAGCACCTGCTCATCGCGCTGGTGGTCATAGCTGCGACACATTACGCGGGGGAGTGGATAGGAGAAAGGTTCAGGTAGCGTATCCATCACGGGTATAATGAGTTGCTTATCACCAAAGAATGAGCATGAAGGAGGTTCTTGAACTCAAAGGTTTTATTGACTGAAGATGAACCAAACGATGTACGCATTATTGAAAAGCGCAATCAAGCCGGTATAAGAGCCACAAAGGATTTAGTCTAGTTACTCCATTCTATTATTTGGGAGAGGTAGTCAGGTAATCCTATGGGGTCAATCGGACGGGCGTCAAGGAATATAAGAGTGATACCATCCTGTGCTCAAAACCATAATTGGATGAACAATATTAAGGAACCAAGAGAAGCGACAGAATCAGATATCTTTCGCCACCACGGCAATCTCAGCATATCGCCTGGAAAACCATCCAATCGCTCTACTGCAGGGGGTACCTATAATCGCATGGCAATGGTATGCAGCGCGATCACTACAATCCTCGGTACCGTGGCGATGATAGGCTGGTTAATGGATATTCACATTCTTGCCAGCTTTGGTCCGGGTTACATCCCGATAGCGCCGGGCGCAGCACTGGCATTTATCCTGCTGGGTAGTGCGTTGTATCTCTATGCCCGCGCGCCCTTGCGATGGTTCACCAGTATATATGCTCTGATTTCGGTGCTTTTTGTCTCGCTTATCGCGCTGCTCAACCTTATCCAGTTTCTTATAGGCGCCGGTGTAGATTTTGAAGGGTACCTTGTTCGCGAGGTTCTGGGACTTGATCCAGGAGTATACGGTGCCGGACCCATGTCCCCCATCGCTGCTGCCAGTTTTCTTCTCACTTGCGCTGCTATGGTTCTGCTGTTGTTCGCACCTGGGCGTCGTGCAGCAGGACTATCAGCAGGTCTGGCATCTGTTGTTGTCTCGGTGGGTCTGGTAGTTCTTCTGGGATATTTATACGGGACGCCGCAGCTCTACGGCGGAGGATACAGATACGTGGCTCTTCCTGCGGGGGTGATGTTCGTGTTCCTGGGCACAGCTCTTATCGCTGCCGCGGGTCCGGAGCATTTTCCCCTCCGACTGCTGGTCGGTCCCTCGATAAGTGCGCTCTTGATGCGCTCATTTCTCCTGGTGATATTCGTCGTTATCCTGATTGATGGTATATTCCATAGCCTGTTCTCACGATTGGGGCTAACTGATGCGCTCAGGGCAGCGCTGTCGGTGTTAATCGCTGTGGCGATCGCCAGCATTGTTATCTCGCAGATATCACGCGTCTTGGGCGGTGCGATGGATCGAGCAGAGGCAGAGCGCAAGCAGGCTGAGGAGGAACTAAAGAGGGCAAAGGAGTTGAGTGATGCACTCAACAGCATCAATTCAGCCATAAATTCAACGCTTGATTTTGATGAAATAATGCGAAAAGTAGTTGTTGAAGCTGGTAAAGCGATAGGCAGCGATGCCTGCAATATAACATTATGTAAGGGTAACAACTGGACGGTAGAGTATACCTATGGATTACCACAGCAGATAATCGGAACAAGATTTACCGGAGAGCAGGCTGTAATCTCTGATCTCGTTGCTGCGACTAAAAAACCACTCATTATTAAGGATATTCTCAGCGAGGAAAGGTTTCGCCGCTGGATGCTACAAGAGTATGGTGTACGCTCAGTATTAGGTATCCCGCTTTTGATGAGGGAAGAAGTTGTCGGCGTCTTATATTTCATCTACTTCTCAGTAAAATCGGCTTTTAGCCGATCCGAAATTGATTTTGCAGAGAAGCTATCGGCATCCGTGTCACTGTCGATGCAAAATGCCCGTCTCTTTGAGGAGCGAAAGCGTGCTGAGGAAGAACTGAAAAAGCGGACTGAAGAGCTAGCCCGCTCGAATGCAGAACTTGAGCAGTTCGCCTATATTGCCTCCCACGACCTGCAGGAGCCGCTGCGCATGGTATCTGGCTTTACCCAACTGCTGGCAAAGCGCTACAGAGGCAGGCTGGATAAGGATGCTGATGAGTTCATTGCCTTTATCGTGGACGGAACTAAACGTATGCAGAGGATGATCGAGGACCTGCTGGCGTATTCAAGGGTCGGTACGCAGGGTAAGCCGTTCGAACCTGTTAATTTAGAAGATGTATTTAATCAGGTAGTAACCAGTCTTAAGGTGACAATTGAGGAGAATAAAGCCCAGATTACGCATGATCCTCTCCCTACTGTAATGGCTGATGCTTCACAAATGGCTCAGTTATTCCAGAACCTGATTTCCAACGCCATCAAATTCAGAAAAAAGGAAGAACCACCACACATACATATTTCGGCTGAGAAAAAAGGGGATGAGTGGCTCTTTTCCGTCCGGGATAACGGGATAGGCATAGCCCCTGAATTCACGGTTCGTCTTTTCCAGCTATTCCAGCGCGCTCACGTAGCGGGCGAATATCCGGGCACAGGCATTGGACTTGCGATATGCAAGAGGATTGTGGAACGCCATGGAGGCAGGATATGGGCTGAATCCGAGGAAGGCAAAGGTTCGATATTCTACTTTACGATACCTGCAGGAAAAAGCAGGGATTAATTTTATAACTGGCAATAGTATATCCCTGAACTGTAGTACTTTGCGAAAATAATCAGGTACTATAAGAATCCCTATGCAACCGGTTAAAGAAACATTACGTCGCAGTGGCTTACTTATTATAATAGCATGCAAAGAACGCAAAGGGTTTTGTAGCTGCTGCCCTTTGCGTTCTTTGCGCCCTTTGAGGTGCCCTTTCGTATGGCTGTGTGGACTGTATTGCTCTATTCACGCGGCTGAACTCAATGTTCATCCCCGATGTAATCCGGATGCTGCCGCAGCACCGGCATCCTGTTCACGATCCAGCGGTAGACCAGTATCTCGATGGTAACGACAGCCATGACCACCAGGACCTCCTTCCAGTAGAAGAGTCCCCTGTCCGGAAGTTTCCAGTTAAATGCGATCAGCGAGATATTGAAGCGGTTCATGATAATGCCGACCATGGTCAATACTGCCGAGACCTGGATTATGCCCGGGTTCTTCTTCTGCACTCCGTACAGGAAAAGGAAGGGAATAATGCCCAGCAGCGTTATCTCCACGAGGAACCAGTAGCCGAACGGCGAGTTCAGGTATTTCCAGGCTCCTTCGTGCGTCACGCTTATGAGGCGAAGCCCTACGTACGTGAACAGGACAAAAGCCGCCGCCCTGCCAAGCCCTACTGTGATGCCGTCGAGGTTTGACAGGTAGTTTGAGTCAGCTCTGTCCCTCAGGAAGACCTGCGTGAGCTTTGTCACCACAATGACCAGAGCCAGCGCGCCGCCTATGGACGAGATGAACGCCAGCCAGGGCAGGTACGACGTGTACCAGAGGGGATGGAGCTTTCCCGGCGCGAGCAGGAACATTGCGCTCAGGGCTGACTGGTGGAGCGTGGAGAGCATCACACCGAATATTGTGAGCCCCAGGGTCATGCTCACTGCTATCTTCCTGAGCCTGCGCCATCCAAGCCATGCCAGCGTTGAAGGGGAGAACTCAAAGAACTGCACCGAGAGGTACAGCGCCACGTGCCACGCCACAAGGAACATGACAGAGGCTGTGCCGAACGAGATGAACATAGGGTAGTATATCCTCCATGGTCTCCCCAGGTCTATCATCAGGAAGATAACTGCGAACAGGTAGCCCAGGAACCCCAGCAGGATGGCGTTCTTGACGATGGGCTGGTATTTCTTGAGCCCGAAGATATACACTGCAGTCCCTATGACGAACCCCGACGCTGAGAAGGGCACTCCTGAGAAGAGTCCCCAGCTCAGGAAGAGACCCCAGGGCTGCTCGTTCGAAGCCTCGGTCACCATTTCAAGACCGAACAGGAACCTCTGGAGTATGAGGAAAAGCCCGACGGTGACGAGAACTCCAGCGACCGCGTTCAAAGGCGTCACAAGCGTCTTCAGGTACTCCCTCAGGGTAAGCCCCATAAAGAACTTATCGCTCAGCCAGTTGCTGATTATCTCAGCCCCGGTCTCCTCCTTATCGGAATATGTCCTTTTCTCCACGTATTGTTTTTCAATGTATCCGCTCATTGTTTATCACCCTCCTCTTCCGGTTGTTTATCGTGTTCCTGCGCCTTATGGTTCGATGCAAGGTAGAACCCGCCCAGCAGAGCAGGCCACGCTACAAGTGTCAGGTTTACCATGGACAGGAAATCCTTGGTAAGCTTCGGGAACGAGGTCGTCCCTATATCCATCTGGAAATCAAGCTTCGAGAAAGGAACGCCTGAGATGTACAGCCAGCCTGTTCCCCCTGCCTCCTGTTCGCCGTAGACATGGTCGATGTACTTGTCCGGCGCATTCCATACCCGCAGCTTTGCCAGTTTGAGGAGATTGCTCCTCTTGCCGAACGTGATCGCCTCTACAGGGCATGCCTCTGCGCATGCAGGGACCGTGCCTTTTGAGATTCTCTGGTAGCACATGAAGCACTTCTGTATCTTCGGGTCAAACGCGCTTGAATACTCAAAGGCAGGGACGTAGAACGGGCAGGCTACTATGCAGTACCTGCACCCGATGCATACCTTGTCGTTCCAGACCACAGGTCCCTCAGTGCTCTTTTTCAGAGCGCCGACAGGGCAGGCTGAAACGCATGCAGGTTCGTCGCAGTGCATGCACTGTACTTTGCGGTACACTGTTTTCCCGCCCACCTCGTAGCGGTTGATTGCAGTATAGGACTGTACGTCGGCAACGTATGGTTTCCTTTTTTCCTCAAAGACCGATGTGTCCTCAAACGATGTTTTCGGTGCAGGCAGGTTATTGGCTTTATTGCAGGCAGCTTCGCAGCGGCGGCAGCCTATGCACCTGGTAAGATCTGAGAGCATCCCGAAACGCTCCGGGTTGCCCTCGAAATCCTCAGCCGCCTTCGCATTTGTTCCAACAGCGCCCCAGGCAAGGAGCGAGCCTCCTATCTTCAGGAGATCTCTTCTTGTTACCATATCTCATCCTCCTTTTGGTTTATGGCAACCCTGGCAGGTGTTGCTGGCGCGCCCTGCATGGTCATCAGGCACTTTTGCCGCACCGCCTATGCCCTTTGTGTGGCACTTGAGGCAGTTGTCGTGATAAACGATCTTCATCTGCTGCCCTCCGCCAGGGATTCCCTCGCTATGACACCGGGTGCAGGTCTCCCACGTCAGTTCGTGCGGACGGGCAGGGGCTGAGACGGCTGCTGAGATCGGCACTCCTCCGGTATGGCACTTGGTGCAGCTCTCAGGACCGCCGAAAATCTCCTTATGGCAGAACATGCACCTCTGGTGATAGGCAGCCTTGAGTCCGGGTTTGCTTGAATTATCCGGATTGAAAGGCGTGCTGTGGCAGTCCTTGCAGGCATGAATTTCATCCCCGCTGTTGTGGTGGCATGTCTTGCAGCTTATCTTGTTACTCATCACCTGGTGGAATTCCACAGCAGGTCCGTAGGTAATAGCAAGGTACTCCGAGTTATTGACATTAAGCCATTTATCAGGATTATGCGAAGTAATGGTGGCAGGGCTGCCGTTGCTGTAATACTCCGGGAATGCAGGTTCCTGGGAAGTGGTGTTGGCAGCAGATTCGGATCCGCCGCTCGTGGCAAGCACCACAGCAGCGCCGCCGAAGATAAGCGACATGGGTATAGCGATTGAAACAATCTTTTTCGCTTCTATCTGCCTGTTGTGCACCAGCAGCCAGAAGGCAATGAATCCGAAACCGAACGCTACGATTATCAGATACTCTACTCCTTTGATGAACGTTATGTACTCAAGCAAAGTTTTCATATTATCATCTCCCTCTATTTTTTATCCTTACTGTATTCGTATTAACACCTCGCAAAAATTATCTCCATGTGATAGTAATTTTTTAACATCCAGTTCAGCCTTGTTCCCGAACGCGTAGCTCAATGCCCCTTTGAAAGTCTCCCGTATCGCGTGGCAGATGTACGTATCGAACGTACTTCCCTCGGCGACGATATTGCATCTCTTGACAGTATAAATAAGGCTTTTACCTTCAAGCTTCCATTCGCTTTCCCGGTGTAGCTTGGAATCGATTATTTCTAAAGCCCTCTGGAAGTTTGAAAGTTCCCAGGTCTTGATGCAGTTCTCCTTCTCGAACTCCTGCATCAGCGACCTTCCTATTCTCCTGCCCAGGAGCGTCAGGGACAGCGGTATGTCAGGTATGTTCTTGAGCCCCTTCAGGAACGCCATGAACATTATCAGGTCCTGGTCTACCCTGCTGTTGCTGATCTTCAGGTTGTTCACGATCTCGTTGATCTTTATCCCCACATCGGGTCTGTGCGTCAGCACTATCATGTTCGCAGTGGATTTGGCGTCGTACAGATGACCGTTGGCTTCCAGGAGCGTGGTAATGCCCTTTTTCAGCTTCTCTATCACGTCCTTGTTCCTGTAATTGTGGAACAGCAGAATGTTCTCCCCGTCAATCTCCACCCTGTCTGCTACCCTTGATGTCTCGTAGACCTCCTTTATCAGGGAGAGCATCTCACGCAAGGGTATCTCCTGGATGGGTTTTTTTGCCAGGGTCTCGATGGTTATCTCACCCATGGGCACTTTCCCTGCAAGCAGGTCCTCGAAGTAATTCCTGTGTACCGTGACCATGTTGTAGTTGCTCAGGAGATGCCCTGAGATCACCGCTTTCCAGAAGGCTGGACGGCTTTTTATGGCTTTTATGGCTCCGTTCATCCCCCCGAAAAAGGTAATCAGGCTGTCGAACGCATCCTTTCTGTTCGACCTGGAAAGCTCTACTTTTATGCCGCCGTCCGAGTTGAAGACAGACCGCACCTCAAGCGGTGCGTGCTCGGGTGAGTTCTTCACAAGGTACTGCGAGAGCACCCGCGCAACGAACCTGGTTTTCTGGGGAGTCCCTTTTACCTCCATCAACACATCCGAGGGGAACATGTCATTATCGTATTTCAGGGCAAGATCAATGTCCCATTCAAGCTCGCTGAACCGCCGTTTCAGGTGCTCCTCCAGCTTTTGCATGGAATTTACCAGCGCGGGATCGATAAGGTCATCCAGAACCCTGTCAGGGACCAGCATCCCGTCGACCTCGGTCAGCATCCATTTGAAAAGGGTATTGTCTATCGTAGATAAGTTCCGGAGCGAGCTGTATTTCCCTGCCCTGTCGATTATCTCCCTTACTGCAGCACTGAAGTTGCCGTTATGTTTCTTGACATACGGTTCCATCTTCTCAATGCAGTCATTATCAAGAGAGATATGCCTTGTAACGATCATATGCTTCCCGTCAGCTCCGTTTTACCCCGTTATAGAGTTCTTCCATCAGCAGTTCTTTTTCTTTCTGGAGTTCCGCTTCCCTTCGAGCCAGTGCCCTCATGGCTTCGCTGGGTTTGACAGATACCATTATCCTGTTCTTCCTGTCCTCCATGTATTTCCTGAGCCCGTAGACCAGGAACACAGCAGAGGCTGCCGGGATAAGTATCAGCCAGAATGTCAGAAAAGCAATAAACGCCCCCGAAGGGACAAAATATGCTGTTCCAATGGCAGTTCCGCCGGCAATCGCCGCAACATACTTGATCCAAGATTTCATATTTGATCACCCTTCTTCAATCAAAGCTATCTAATGTCAAGTCTAAAAGAATATTTGACAAAAATTTAGCATGAAAAGCCAGCGGACGGCATATTATGACAACTAACAGCATACTATGCCAATAAATGGCATAAAATCTCCATAAATGCCAAAAATAGATTATGCTATAAGACCGTTCTTATTGCCAAATCTCTTCTCTCTCATGGCATAATCACGGTATCCGTATCACCACCTCACAGAAATTATCCCCGTGGGTCAATAAATGCTGGATATTCAGTTCAGCCCTTTTCCCGAACGCATATTCCAGGGCGCCCTTGAAGGTCTCCCTTGCTGTATGGCAGACATACGTATCGAACGCATTCCCCTCTCTCACGATATTGCATTTCCTGATCCTGTAGAGGAGATTGTTCCCTTCAAGCTTCCATTCGCTGTCCCTGTGCAGCCTTGAATCTATTACCTGTAAAGCCCCCTGGAAATTCTTGAGGTCCCAGGTCTTTATCCCGTTCTCTTTCTCGTACTCCTGCATCAGCGACTTTCCCATCCTCCTGCCTAACGCGGTCAGGGACACGGGTATGTCCGGGATGTCTTTGAGCCCTTTGAGGAACGCCATGAACATTATCAATTCCTGATCAAGCATGTTATCGCTCATCGTCAGTTTGCCGACGATCTCATTGATCTTTATCCCCACATCGGGTCTGTGCGCCAGCACCAGCATGTTGGCTGCTGGTTTTGCATCGTACAGGTGACCGTTCGCCTCTAAGAGCGAGATAATACCCTTTTTTAATTTTTCTACAGCCTCTTTGCTCCTGTACGTATGGAACAATATTATGTCCTCACCGTCTATCTCCACCTTGTCGGCGACCCTTGAGGTCTCATAGACGTTCTTTATCAGGGACAGCATCTCTTTTAAGGGGATCTCTTTAATGGGTTTTTTTGCCAGGGTCTCTATCGCTATTTCCCCGGCAGGAGCTTTTCCTGCAAGCAGGTCCTCAAAGTAGTTCCTGTGGATAGTTACCATATTGTAGTTACTTATGAGATGCCTTTTAATCACCGATTTCCAGAAGACAGGGCTCTTCTTTACTGTCCTCATCACTTCATCCATCCCTCCGAAAAAGGTCTTGAGGCTCATTTCCGCCTCTTTTCTATTCGACCTGGATAACTGCACCTTTATGCAGTCGCTGAAACTGATAACGGATTTTATCTCAAGAGGTGCCTGGCTGAGGGAGTTTTTCACCATATACTGGGACAGTATGCAGGCTGCGAGTTTTATTTTCTGGGGAGCGCCAGCCATTTCTATAGATATGTCCCCGGGTAGGGCATCGCTGCTGTACTTTAATTCGATATCGATTTTCCAGTCAAACTCATCGAACCGCCGCTTAATACATTCCTCAAGACTCTTCATGGAATTTATCAGCATGGGATCGAACAGCTCGTCCAGAACATCGTCCGGGATAAGCATGTTATCCACCTCTTTGAGCATCCAGTCGAACAGGGATAACTCCACAGCAGATGAATTCGCGTGCAGGTCGTGCTTTCCTGCCCGGTTTATTATCTCCCTGATGGCTGCCCCGAAATTGCCGTTATGCAGTTCCATATAGGGTTTTATCTTCTCAAAGTAGTCGTCGTCAATGGATATATGCCTTGAGACACTCATACTTTAACCCCCCATAACCTGCTCTAATTTAAATTACCCTGAGAGAGCCTTTATAATGCCAATGTTAAAATGTTATCTGGTATCGGAAATGTACTGAATGCCACAAAAAGCCATACTTATATAGAATAATGGCATAAAACTGAGTATAACAGCAATAAAAAAAATTAAAAATACCCGGTTATCTCAGAGCAGGTAGGTATTGACTGCTTCCGCCAGTACGCTGTACGATATCCACAGCATCCAGACCGTTACAGCAAGGAAGAACACCGTGAACAGTAACTTTGCAAAGCCGATTATCATTACACTGCCTGCGCTGCAGTCTCTTTTAACGTCGGGGGCGCTTAAACCGGGTATCCCTATCTCGCGGTCTCCCATTATCGCTTCGTATTCGATAGTGTGCTCATGATGCATCTCTTCCTCTGAGATATTGCCAGTCACCCACGATATATTGGGGAACTTCCCGAAATGCTCGTCGTACAGATGTCCTATGAACACTGCAAGCGAAGCAAGGACAGCCTCCCATGTGTGGAACAGGTTTGCGATCTGGATAAACCCCATTGGGAAATATTTCATAGCCTCGAACGGGTTCCACGTCAGTATGCCGGTAAAACCCATGATGAGCGCTCCAAAGGCTGCGCCGAAATACTCGAATTTCTGCTTCCAGGTATATCTCCCGTACTTCGGATGTTCGTCTGTGAACCTCAGGGAGTACCTGATCTGCTGCAGGAAGTCCTTGATATCCTTCGGGCTGAACAGTATATCGAACCTTGGCTTCTCCAGGAGATGGTACACTACATGGTATACCCCGACCCCGATCATCACCAGTCCTGCGTAATGGTGTATCAGTGTCCTGTTATCGAACCCGCCCACGGACGCGATCATCCACTTCGACCACCACTCATCCGGGAACTTCAGAGGAAAACCTGTGTACGCGAGCAGGATGAACGTTGCAAAGAATATTATGTGCTCGATACGCTGGTTAAGCGTGAACCTCTTGAACCTTATTTCTCTCATTCTAACCCCTCCTCTTTACCTCGAACTTTGATGATATGTCAAGTGAGATAAGCCCCAGTGTAAAGACAAGCTCAAAGACTATCATTACTATATAGAAGTAAGTCACGAGCTTTTTGGCATCTATGAAGTACAGTCCGACCGACTGACCCTCATGCACCTTGCCGCCGTAGACCTGTGCGCTGTTGCTGGAATGGCAGCCGGATTTCCCGCATGTGTCAGGCAGGTTCGCCTGGTATATCGCCGAGCGCGGGTCGGTTTCGTTCCTTGTATTGTGGTTCTCATGGCAATCGGTGCACGTTGCAAGTCCTTTCCCGCCCGATTGAAGCGCTTTGTAGTGGTATGATCTCTTGTATGTATCGAACCTGTCGGTCTTGATGCCGTAGTACCATGCGCTCATCTTCGTCTTGTTCTCGTGGCACCCTGCACACAGCAGAGGCACGTTCTCCGGGTTCGCGGATGAGTTCGCATCTGTTGAGGGCAGGATATTATGTGCGCCGTGGCAGTCGGTGCATGTAGCTGCTATCGCAACCCCCCTCTCAAGCTCCTGCCAGTGTATGCTCTCCCTGTAGGTCCCGGCTGCTTCTCCGTGGCATTTCGAGCAGGTCTGCGTAATCCCTTTTCGCGCTGGTACGCCCGTAAAGTTCGCAAGCATTGAACCTGTCGATACTGCCGTGCCGTTCATGTGAACGTCACCGCCGTGGCAGTCTGTGCACGAGATGTTCTTATTAAAGTGTATGCTCTTCGTGAATTCCTGCACCTGCTTTGAATGGCAGTGGAAGCATGATACGTCCCCGCTCTCTCCTGCTGCCGGTGCTAACATAACCCCGGCAAGGAACAGGATTAACGGTCCGCTCATCCATGCCATTCTCTGGCAGGAATGCTTTAATTTTATAGTGTTCGTATTACCACCTCACAAAAATTATCTCCATGTGTCAGTAATCTCTTAACGCTCAGTTCGGCTCTGTTCCCGAACGCATAATCCACCGCCCCTTTGAATGTCTCCCTGGCTGCACGGCAGGCATACGCATCAGACGCATCCCCGTCAGCAGCGATATTGCATCTCCTGATAGTGTAATGAAGGTCTTTACCCTCTATTTTGATCTCGCTCTCCCTTTGCAGTCTTGAGTCGACAGTCTCAAGCGCTCTCCTGAAATCCTCCAGGCTCCAGTCCCTGATATTGTTCTCTTTTTCATATTCCTGAATCAGGTATGCACCTATCTCCCTGCCTGATGCGGTCAGGGGCAGGGGTATATCAGGTATCTCCCTGAGCCCTTTAAGAAAAGCCATGAACATTACTAAAGTCTGGTCCACACCGCTGCTGCTTGTTTTCAGGGTGCCTATGATCTCATTTATCCTCTTCCCTGCATCAGGTCTGTGGTACAGTACTATCATATTTGCCGCCGATCTTGTATAATAGGAGTGACCGCAGTTTTCAAGAAGTGAGGCGAGGATTTTTTTGAGCTTCTCCATTGCCCCCTGATCCCTAAAGCTGTGGAATAATACTATGTCCTCCCCGTCGATCTCCACCCTGTCGGCTATCCTTGAGGTTTCATATATTTTCTTTATCAGGAGGAGAAGCTCTTTTAGAGGGATTTCCCGGAGCGGTCTTTTTGCCAGCGCCTCTATAGTTATTCCCCAGAGGGGTATCTTATCAGCCAGCAGGTCCTCAAAATAGTTCCTGTGCAGCGTGACCATATTGTAATTGTTCAAAAGGTATGCGCCGATTATGCCCTTCCAGATATCGTTGTTTTTCTTTACTGCTTTTATTGGTTCATCCTTCCCTCCGAAAAAGGTGACCAGGCTTTTTTGAGCCTCCTTTTCACCTGATCTTGAAAGCTCTACTTTAATTGAATCGTTAAGATGAACAACCGACCTTATCCCCAGATGCGCCCTGCAGGATGAGTTCTTTATCAGATACCGGGAAAGCATACTGGCTGCGAATTTTGTTTTCCGGACTTGCCCCCTTATCTCCATAAGCATATCCGAGGGGAACGCATCACTGTCGTATTTTAACGACAGGCTAACGTCCCACTCAAGCCGGGTGAACCAGTTGTTAACATATCCTTCAAGTTTCCCGATGGAATTTATCAGCCCCGGATCTATGAGTTCATCCAGAACATTATCAGGAACAAGCGTATCTTCGGTCTCTTTGAGCAGCCAGTTAAACAGGGCTGTATCTATAGCGCATGAGTTGGTATGCCGGCTGTGTTTCCCAGCCTGGTTTATTAATTCCCGGACAGCCGCCCCGAAGTTGCCGTTGTGCTTCTCCACATACGGCTTTATCTTCTCGACATGCTCTTCGTCAATGGATATATGCCTTGAGATGTTCATATGTTCAGTCCCTGGATACAGACTGGAGCATATATACAAAGAACGATGTCGGGACAAGGAACAATCCTGCAGCAAAGACCGCAAGGAAAGTTTCCGCAGGCAGATAGTATGCCGCTGCCATAAAAACTGCCGCTGCAAGAGCAGCCACAATATACTTTATTCTATTTTCCATGGGTATCAACTCCTCAATCCCAAGATATATAATGACAATATTAAAAAATCATTTGAGAATAATTTGTACGGAAAATGCCCTTTTCCGACATGTCATACGCATCGTGGAATTGAGCAGCCAGAAAATAGAATATATTGTAATTTATAAATTAAATCGGTACACACGCAGGATTATATGTATATTAAACGCCATTTTCT
>JAPMTX010000201.1 GCA_026552855.1 Candidatus Methanoperedens sp.
CCACCTTATCCTCAGACTTTACAGACCCTATCTTTCAGGATGAAACAGGATGTATATATTTCAGACGGTATATAATATTGCAATGCGGTTAAAATGTGACAATGGCGTTAAAATCTATAAAAGTAATTGAAATCCATGGTTCATCTCCTCTGAATTAAAAATAACCAAAAATACTGTCATGTGCCAGTCGAGTGCCCAGACCGCTGTATCATCCCTGCCTCGCCGCTTATTCCGGCGGCTGTAACATACTCAGGATAACCTGTGAAGTTATCAATCCACACATATATTTATTCATAATTTCCTTCCGATACACAAGATATACTATTTTACTTTCTTTTAATCAATAGCACTGCCAGCAAAGCCGCAATTGCCGAAAATGCTTCGAACGCAGGTATTTTTGACATTGCGGTCGGTGTGGCTGTTGGGGTCGCCGGTGCATATGGAACCGTGGTCGGTTTCGTTATTGTTGGTGCAGGTGTACCGATCCCAAGTCCGATTGTATCTACTACGAACCCCTTCTCAGAACCGCCTTTACCGTAATGGCACCTGAAGCAAAAACCGTTGTTGAGCGTGATCTCAGAGAATTTTGATGGCTTCGTATCCAGATTGCCGTGGCAAGTACTGCACTTGCTGTCGTCCCCGCCGTAATCATTACCGTGGCTGTCTTCGCCAAACATCCATTTCGAGAACGAAGGATTGATCGAGGTAGAAGTACTCGGATGAGCGGGTGCGGTTGGAGTATAATCAATTATCTTCTGTTCTCGTCCTAAACGAGGTGCACCGAGCGTGATAACCTGGAAACTCGGGTTGGCCTTCAGGGACAATACGGTATAGACAGTTCCATAAAAGGGACCAAGCACTTCCGGTGAGTAGTTGCCATCATAGTAACTGACCGTGGGATGTTTCCCCTGCTCTGTGGTAAAAGTCTCGAATCGATAGGTCGGATCCGAAAGGTTGCCAATAACAGATACCCTCAGCTTCTGTCCCACGAACTGGTGGATATCCTTCGTCGGGTCATCAATGCGCGTTGGAATGAGATCGCCGTAGAGAGTGTTTATCATAATGTAGCGATTGCCTGCATCTCCATCGCCCAGATTAAACTGC
>JAPMTX010000202.1 GCA_026552855.1 Candidatus Methanoperedens sp.
TTTCGTGAATAATTCATATTACAACCCTGATACCAAAGAAATAACCTTCGGTACATGGTATATTGATGATGCAGAGGATGCGGATATAATCCTGCATGAATACTGTCATGCCATTTTAGACGAACAGGTGCCGGGCTTTGGGCTTAACTGGAGCACCTGTCCGATTGCGGAGGGCTTTGGTGATTTTTTTGCGGCATGTTTTTTTGCCGAGATAAATGAAGGCTTTAACCGCGAATGTGTTGGGGACTGGAACGGCATCGGAAAAATAGGTGATTGCGTGAGCAGAGTGGATAGTAAAAAACATTATCCAGAGGATTTCCTGGGGTTGGATAGTTGCGACCGGGATGGAGAGATATGGGCTGCCGCTCTCTGGGACATATATCTGCAAATGGGAGGGGCTTCCAGAATCAAGGCAAAGAGGCTTGCTGCAAGGGATAATGCCACACGATTGATCATTGAAAGTAATTTTAATCTGAATCTTAATTCAAGGTTTGAGGACGCTGCAGATGCAATTATCATTACGGATAAAAATATTTACGATGGTGCATATGAGCATTTGATCAGGGAAGTTTTAGTGAAGCGGGGAATTCTATTTCCACTGATAAAAGTGGAAATGCTATTAGAGGTAGAGCCATATCTGGTTCGGGCGGGAAGTATCTTGACATTTTCAATTAATGCGACGAACGCTGGTGAAGTTGTCTGGAAGGAGGCAAAAATTACCATAAGTATCCAAAATGAAAAACATCTCGTAGTTAAAAAGCTGGTTAAAAGAATCAATAATATGCAGGTCGAAATGCAGAAATCCATAGAGATATCATGGCGGATTCCGAAGAGAGTGAAAACTGGGAAGTATACTTATACGGTGGGCGCATACTACAGCCGGAAGAAAACAGGTTCGGCAGCAGGCGAATTCATGGTGATTGCCCGAGCCTGAACTAGCCTGTGATCTCTACCACGCATAATAAACCATGTCCACACCCCAATGCAGGTCCGAGGGACATTTCTATATTGCGCAGGATTACAGCAATTTGCGGTCCCATCACGCTTGCCCAGAAATCCACAGCCGGGAATCGATATGCATTTCTGTAAAGCCATGTCAGGA
>JAPMTX010000034.1 GCA_026552855.1 Candidatus Methanoperedens sp.
ATGCCTGAGCGCGCGTTCGTGTCCTATGGAGCGCACAAGTTCCTCATGCTCAGCTATCCTGGTGCCGATAAGCTTCTCCGAGCGGCGGAGGGCGGATTCCGTATCCCCGAAATGCATACCGGCTTTTTTCATAATATTAACGAAGCCCTCGATGTCCTTCTTCCTGACGATCTCAGCCATCAGGTTGCACTGGTCAATATAAGCCTTATGGACCTTCGTTACCTCGGGATTGATTTGTATCATCGCATACAGGTACGGGTTCTGAGCAAGTATCCTGCCTACGAGGTCAAGCATTATCTCATACATCGGGCTCATGAACCTGCGTGAGTTAGCAACATCGAACTCAAGCTCCCTGAAGACAGAGCCTATCGAGATAATAGCGAAATGCGTGAGCCCCTGCACGACAGCCATCATCCTGTCGTGCGCAGCTGCGTCCATCACCTCAATATGTGCGCCGTTGTCCTCGTACAGGCTCCTGACGACAGGGAACCATCTTGAAGACCTGCCGTCCACAAGGGTGAAGATTACGGTCTGACCTCTGATGTCGGGTATGGAAGGTCCGAACATAGGATGCGTTCCCAGGACCTCAACACCCTCAGGCGCATACCTCTTCATAGCTTCCAGAGGTCCTGTTTTAACGGACGTGATATCCATGAGCAAACTGCCAGGAGACATTTTTGGGGCTATCTCCTGGACGGTCTTCTCGGTTATATTGATCGGGACTGAGATCATGATAATGTCGCTGCTCTTTATCTCACTGTCGAGGTTGTCGGCAAATTCCACGTCAAGCTCCTGCGCGATATCTTTTCTTTTATTGACCCCCCAGATCACCACATCGAAGCCGTGCTTTTTGTAGAACCTGGTAAACCAGCGTCCGGTCTCGCCTGTGCCCCCGATTATAAGTATTTTCATTTAAGCCTCTCCCGCACGGCTTTTTCCATAACATCAACCGGCGGGATGCGTCCTGTCCAGATCCGGAACGCCTCAGCCCCCTGGTACACCAGCATCATCACGCCGTCGATTGCTTTTGCCCCCGCTTTCTTCGCTTCCTGAAGCAGTCTGGTATTCACGGGGTTATACACGATATCGAACACTACCATATCCCTGTGCATCATATCCGAGGTCACGATGGTCTCTGATACCTGAGGGAACATGCCCACAGAGGTCGAGTTTATGAGTATATCGCAATCCTGTATCTGGGTTTTCAGATCATCAAATCCTGAGGCTCTGGTGCTTCCGACCCTGCTCACATCGCGGGCGAGGGTTTGCGCCCGTTCGATTGTCCTGTTTGATATAGTCACTGCCGCTCCGTCCTTTGCAAGCTGGAACGCTATGGCTCTGGCTGCGCCGCCTGCACCCAGAAGGAGCACTCTTTTCCCCCTGACCTTGATGCCTCTCTTCTCAAGAGCCATTTTCGCGCCTATGCCGTCCGTATTATAGCCAACTATCCCCTCCCTGAAGTCCACGGTGTTGACCGCGCCTATCTGCTCTGCGAGCTCTGCCGGCTTGACAATGCCAAGTGCTTTCTCCTTAAGCGGTATCGTGAGGTTTAGCCCACCGAAACCAAGAGCATAGGCTCCATGTATCGCATCACGAAGATTGTCCTGGCTCACCCTGAAGGCATGGTACTCACAGTCCATTCCGAGGGCATGAAAGGCTGCGTTGTGCATGGCAGGCGACAGGCTGTGGGACACAGGGTCGCCAAGGACGCCGAATAGCTTCATGCCATCTTAATTATTGGTGATGGTTAAAAAGTATTTTGATGAGGAAGGACCGGGCTTCTAAATCTGGGACAGTATTCTCAACAGCGGATGCCTGTATTCCTTTCCCTCGTGTTCACCATACTTCCTGCCCTGGGCTGCGGTTCCTGATTGTGATTTCCTTCTTCTGGCATCCTCTGCTCTTGTTATAATCTCCCTTGCTTTCGTAGAATAATATTCTTCTTTGCATTCGCAGCATTTCACATACGGCTGGGAGCCCTGGTGCACAAAAACGTGGAAATAGAAGTTACTTATATCACTGTTCCCGCATACCTCGCAGGGTATGAATTCCTGGATTACGTCACGAACTCTCATAATTCCTGATGATAAGTTAGAAGTTATGTTATATATAATTTATTATCATGTTAATATAAATACTAATCATGATAATTATGACGAACGTATGCTGCCGCCCGATGATTAATCATGCTCTGTGTATGAGAGCATTCTTTCTGAACGGTAATTTTTTCCCTCTACGCCTCTCGATCTCGCTTAAGATTTTCTTCGCGCTGCTGGAATAGTATTCCTCTTCACACTCACAGCATTTTACGAACGGCTCAGAACCCCAGTGCACGAAAACGTGGAAGTAGAAGTTCTTTATATCGCTGTTCCCGCATACCTCGCAGGGTATGAATTCCTGGATGATCTCCTGAATTTTCATTATTTCCCTCCCCGGATTTCCCTGTGAACAGGCTAAACTGCTCTATATTGGTGCTACCAGTCTAACCCATTACTCCAGTTAACTGTTGGTTACAAAGATATAAAAAGATATCTGATGTTTTCTTCGGTCAAGGCTAAGTTTTTTAGACACATCTGGTTTAAGCCTTTTGAGTACAATGGTTTACAATAAGGGATGAGATATATCTATTTGCAGCCAGTGGGCGGGACCGGGGAGGGAATACTGCATTACCTCTGCGACAGATTGGGAAGAATTTATACCTATCCATGCAGGATTGCCCCATCCGACAGGGTTCCTGAGGATACGTATGAACCTGGCAGAGGACAGTACAATGCAGCAGGTATCGTTGAGGAGATAGCCAGGGGAATGCCGCCTGATGCAGAGAAGATCCTTGGTGTGGCAGATGTCGATATGTACGCACCCGGAACGAATTTTGTCTTTGGCGTGGCTATAGGTAATGCTTCGGTCATATCCCTTGTTCGGCTGCGACCTGAATACTATGGAGAGAGGGGGAATGAACCACTGTTCAAGGAGCGCGCCCTGAAAGAAGCGGTTCATGAGCTCGGACATACTTTTGGCAGGGGTCATTGCCCTGACGTAAAATGCGTTATGCATTTCTCCAACTTCCTTGAGGATACCGACATCAAGAGCGCGGATTTTTGCAGGGTGTGTCTGGATAAACTGGTGGATAGGGGCTACGTTAAGCCATACGCTCCAGAAAGGGATTAAGAGCCGGTCCAAAAAGCCCTGCCGCCTTCCATTCCTGGAATCTTATCATGCACAGTACTTTGTCTTCCTGGCTTTTTCTTTGGTTTCTGTGACGGTATTAAAGGTTCAATATTCTTCCATGTCAAAACTTTTATACTCTACCAAGGAGTAGCTTAATTGCCTGAGAGGTAAAATGTCGTTGCTTAATAACCCGAAAAAAAAGACCTGAAAGAGACACTCAATGTACCGGGTCTTGAACATACGATCAATAAGAAAGAAAATATCAATATATCCAGCCAGGTAGAGAAGATAGTATCGGGCACTGATATTAAATCCCCTGTTTTAGAGTCTGTTTTTAATATCGCCGTGGAGATATCCAGAGAAGGAAGAGAAGGGAAACCTGTTGGCACTTCCTTCATAATAGGAAACTCAAAGGACGTACTGGCTAAATCAAAGCAGCTTATCCATAATCCGGTTGAAGGCATCTCTGCAAAGGAGCGAATGATCACAGACCCTGAGTTCAGTAATACTATCAAGGAGCTGGCTCAGCTTGACGGTGCCTTCGTTGTAAGCGGTGGTGGTGTAGTTGAAGCGGCATGCGGGTTCCTGATAGCAGATGCGAGTAATGTCAGTATCCCCAAAGGCTTGGGAACAAAACATTTTTCAGTGGCAGCTATGACGATGGCAACAAAGGCTATCGGGATAGTAGTATCCGAGAGCGGGGGAAGGATAATGATATTCAAGGATGGGAAGATATTGAGTTCCAGCTCTTGAACTTGGAATGCTGCTATATAAAAAGCAATTTCCCAGGGATGGAAGATATTTTGATCAAAAAGGAGGATGAGGCAGTGCGGCTGGTGCTCCATTAACAGGAACATTTTAAATATTTTATGCTCCGATCGGGATTTAAGCGTAAATTTACTGGTATAGTTTACACTGTTTAAAAAATATTCTCCTTACTGTACATTGTTTTAGTGCTATATAAGTTTAACCAATAAAATTATAAATTAAATAATATTAAAATTTTTTATTACTGTGGGATTGCTTCATGAAACAACAAGTGGACCAAGGATAACCAGCATCAATTCTTCCATTACCATCTTTTAAACCTCCGATGTATATAATAAAATGGGATCAATAATAAGTCTATTAAAAATGAAGAACCTTTATATTATGAGTAAGAAAAGCCATATAGGGATAAATAATATGCTGCGTACCCCGGATTCTTCTCTCTTAAATATATCTTTTGTCACGACTATTCCCATGTCCAGACCTTTTATTTCCATGAATTCTATAAGCCCTTTTATATCTGCATTCGTGAATTGCTCCTTATACTTCACTTCAACGGGAATAACCTTCAGCGAGTCGTCATATACAAAGTCAACCTCGTATTTATTTTTCCAGTAATAGGGTTCAAAGAAAGGTTTTGATTCGCGACCTTTTTTAATCAGATGCCACGCAACTATATTTTCAGCAGCTTTACCATCATCCCTATCCAGGGTAAGTGCCCTTCTTAGCCCTTCTTCCCAGAAGTAGAGCTTCTTTGCCAGCTTCTCAGCTGCTTTTTTAGATGGTACATAAACCTCAGCTACGAACACCATCATAGAACTTTGCAGGTAGTAGAGGTAGAGTTTCAAAGTTTCACGGTCAACATCGAGCCGTTCCGACAATCCTTTGTATGTGAATCTGTTAGTGGAAATAGCAGCGATATCCCGCACCATTTTTTCAAGAAGTAGAGGATCTTTTACCTTAAACACACTTACAATATCTTTGAACAGGATGAGAGCAAAATAATCTTCAACAATCGTTCTATGCCACTGTGCCAGATCTCTGACTTTGAACCATTCAGGATATCCACCGGCATCGAAATATTGACCCAGGAAATGCAGTATGGTTTGTTTACGTGCAATAACGCTGTAGTATGCTTTTTCAATATCTTCAAAACTATCCATGCCGGGCTTTTGCGGTGACATCTCAGCCAGTGCGATGTTATTGAACTCCAGGAACTCCCGGAATGTCAGAGGAAAGACATCTATAAATCGTATCCTTCCTGCCAGGCTTTCAGAAGAGTCCAGATAAAGGAGAGTTTTAGATGACCCCGATATAATGAACTTGCATTTAGCATGGGCATCTATGTAATATTTTAACTGTAACTGCCACTCTTTCAGGACATGTATTTCATCTAATAAAAGGTAAACCTTTTCTCTGGATGGGTCTATCCCTATTAGTTCATGATACGTGTTCAGAATATCGTGAATACTATCAATTTTCCCTATAAGGTCATCTATCCTTACGTAGATGACTCTTTCCGGTTGAATTGTTTTAAGAAGGTCATCTATATACTGGTAAAGTATAGTCGTTTTGCCGCTTCGTCTTATTCCAGAGAGGCATATTATTCTTTCAAGTTTTTCTGATTCTTGTATTTTATCGAGATAACCTGATCTCGGAATTCCTTTGTCCGTTGGCTTTACGTTTTTTGTTTGCCACCAGTAGTTTCTTTCTTTTATGTAGCTTATTAAGAACTCTTTATCCATGTGCAACTATAAACCGCAGAATTATAATAAATGTTGCGGTCTGTGTTTGCATGTTTAAATAGTAGTTCTGTTATGTGCAGTCGAGGCGTGTCCCAATTTCAAGCTTTCTTCTTCTCCTCAGGATACCATCCTCCTAGACTTACCTCAAATCTCCAAATATCCTTAAAAGGATGTAAGTATTTTATTGCATCTTGCGGGCTTATCTTTTTTTTCTGTGCAATCTTCCAATCTGCTCTATCTATTGTGCCAAAAACAAAATATTCGTTACCTATGATATCCGGCGCATTCTTTTCACAGGCAGCGATAAGGAGTCTTTCTAAATCTGCTTGTTTAACAATAATCAGATCACAACTGGGACAGTATCGGCAGGATTTATTGAGCAAGAACAAATTTTTGGGTTCAATGTGAATTACCAGGCAATACTTTCTAATTTTGGTTTTTGATTCACATTTTGGGCAACGTGTAAAGGAGCTATCAATATAGGGATTTAAGAAGAAGTAGTGACGTGCTCCTTTTAGTTTCGTTTGAGATTTTTTATTTTGCAATTTACCAGGCATCTGCAAACGCCTCTCTATAGTTAGCAAGCCGCAGCCTTCTCTCAAGCATCAAATTATTTTCTTTAATATTAACCGCCTTGATTGTGTAAAGATTTATTCATTTGTAATCAGTTATGATACGAAATGCTAAAGAGGTATCGTTTTTTATGCCGGTTTTTTACGATTAAAATAAGAAACTTCACCTGCAACATCAAATTTATCCCCTGTCAAGACGAAAAGAAACGAAACCATGGAAGTCAAAATCATTAGAAGCCCTGATAGAAAAAAGACCATTCAAGCTAAGATGGTCGGAGATACTCTTGTTGTTCATCTCCCTCTTGGAATGCATCGTGGAGAGGAGCGAAAAATCATACAGAGGATGAAGGAAAAAATCGAGAAAAAGAAGCTGAAGAAGCAAATCAATAAAGATGATTATCTGATAAAAAGATTTGATGAATTCAACAGCAAGCATTTCCAAGGGAAACTCAAGGTAAATTCAATCGAATTTGTTACTAACCAACAAAGGAACAGGGGAAGCTGCACACCTGCCAAGGGCACAATTCGGATATCCCACAGGCTCCTGGATATGCCGAAATGGGTTCTCGACTATGTAATCATGCATGAAATGACCCATCTGGTGCATCCCAACCATTCTAAGGAGTTCTGGGCAAAAGTTAGCGAGTATAAATATACCGAGAGAGCCAGAGGATTCTTGATGGCAAAAGGAATGGAGGAAGAGGCAGAAAGCAATTGCGATGATGAATGATGCTGTAATTTTAAAAGTCGATGATGTTATTGATGAACGCTTCAGATCTCTTTTCCCGTTCCAGACATTTAACCGTATGCAGTCTCAGGCAGTTCCTATCATCCTGGAATCTGACAGGCACTGTGTTGTAGCCGCACCGACTGCAAGCGGTAAGACGGTCATAGCTATAGCAGCAATGGTCCGTGAGCTATCCAAGCCATCGCATGGAAAAATCTTATACATTGCGCCCATGCGTGCCCTCACCAACGAAAAAGAGTCGGAATGGAATGGTACTTTTAAGAAGATAGGTTTTAACATATATGTTGTATCAGGTGAACGGGAATTATCAGAAAAGCGTGCAATGGAAGCAGATGTTATCATAACAACTCCTGAAAAATGGGATTCTGCGACCAGAAAGTATCAGACTGATAGATTCGCCTTTGTACGGGAAGTATCGTGCGTCATAATAGACGAGGTACATCTCATAGATTCCGATATAAGAGGGGGGACTTTGGAAGTTTTAATCAGCAGGATAAAACGGATAAATAAAGACAAGCAGCTCAGGATAATAGCCCTCAGCGCAACCATGCCTAACATTGAAGATGTCGCTGAGTGGATAGGTGCGGATGAAAAGGAGATTCTTAAATTTGATGACAGCTACAGGCCAGTTAAGCTGGAGACAGATGTTTTTGCCTATGATCCTAAAGAAAGCGAATTCATCAATAAATACGTAAGGCTGTATAAAGCACTCAATCTGATCAAAAAGCCCTTGCGGGAGGGTCATCAAGCACTTATCTTTGTTACTGCGCGAGATGATGCGGTTCGGTCATCTAAAAAGCTTCTTGAGTTCTTCGAGAAAGACGGCAGAATGTATCTTACGGAAGCTGAATACGAGTACGTATCAGAATTAGGAAAGCTGATAAAAAACCAGACATTGAGCCAGACTATCCGGTGGGGAATAGCTTTTCACCATGCAGGGCTGAACAAGATGGACAGGGATACTGTAGAGAATTTATTCCGCAGGGGCATTATAAAAGTCCTTATATCAACTTCTACTCTGGCATGGGGCGTCAATCTTCCAGCCAGAATTGTAGTGATAAGGGATGTGGAGATAAATGAGCCTCTTGAGGGCAATAAAGGACTCAGTCCAATAGACCTGCTTCAGATGCTCGGCAGAGCAGGAAGACCTCAATACGACGACAGAGGGTATGGATGGGTTATTGTTCCCTATACAAAAGCAGAGATATACAGGCAAATCCTGAAAGAGGGAAAAGAGATAGAATCAGTGCTACATGAATCTCTTCCCGAGCATATCAATGCTGAAATCGCCATGGGTACAATTAACAATATTAATGAAGCGAAAGAATGGATTAAAACCACTTTTCTATACAGATGCGTAAGGAAAAATCCGGCAAAATACAATAACTTGGACCTTAACGAGAAAGTTAAAAATGAAATTAAAGCACTCATTTCAAATGGCTTTGTCGATTTTAACCCGGATACATACGACTTTCATCCAACCCAACTGGGAGTTATAACATCTATCCATTATGTCAATATAAAAACAGCTATATTGTTCAGAGAATCTGCGAAAAGGGAGAATCTCGCACTATTAGATGTGCTGGAAATCATATCAAAAGCAGATGAGTTCAGCGAAGTAGTTGTTAGACCAAAAGAACACGCTTTAATCAAAAAAATCCTTAAAGATAGAACAATTAACCTGAAAGGTGGATCACTAAAAGTCGCTGCCATTCTACTGGCATATATGCATGGCGAGATACCCCCTGAATTCAGAAGCGATGGATGGGTTATAAAACAAAATGCCGAGAGATTGCTTAAAGCACTGGAGCATATTTTTCAGAATTATTCAACTCCTTCTAACGTGGCCACCGTAAAAAATACAAGTACATTGATTAAAAACAGTTTACCGGATGAAGCCGAACCGTTATTACAGATTCAATCTATCGATATAAAAACAGTAAAAACCCTTGTCCAGCATAATATCCTGAATATAAAGGATCTATCAGTTCAGGCTCCACAAGCGCTAACAACTATTGGAATAAGCGAAGCAAAAGTGAAGCGCATCCTGAAAGAGCTTGAGAAATACCAGGCTGATCAATCGCAACTGAAGCTAACTCCTGATGAGAGTATTCTGAATGAATGCTTGGTTGATGCAGTGTCTGTAGATGCTGAGAATAAAACAGTAGAAGGGATGGTGAAAGAGCAGGTAACTGAATTTATCCCTAATGAAGAAAATCAAGATATTGTAGAAGAATTGATTGAACAGCTTGAGAACCAGCCCGATAATCATCCTGTATATCTTATTTCGGGCTATGCCGAGATAGAACATTCAGGTAGAAAAGATGATATAAATGAAGGACAGAGACTTATAATTATAAAGCCTGGCGGCACTATAATCGTGCACGCCGTGACGGGATTAAAGCCTCTAAACTATCAAGCCAGGGGGTCGAAATTTAAAATTCAAAACCATGATAACCAGCTTATAATAACCTCAGAAAGCACTAAAGCAAAAGAGAAGCTGATAATCAGGTTCAATCAAATACCGAAGATAATAAAGCCGTTTTGTAAATGACTAAACGTATAATGAACTATAAAGCTAAGGTTTTAACAGACCTGGAAGCACAAAACCTCTTCAGGAAATTCGCTGCTCCGTTATTTCGAGCTGCTAGTTCACCTGCTCGAAAAAAGGCAGCCCATGAGCTGGCACGAATGCTCTGGGTAGCTTTAATTACCGGACCTGATATTGAAGAACTCGTCTTCCAGGAATTGGTTAAGGTGGGACTCGATGCTGAAGGTATACAGGCTATTCGAGATCGTTATTATCGTGAGATGAAACCAGCTATTACAGAGGAGGAGCTTCAAGCTTTAAAAATCAGCTATAAGGTTAAGAAGGAATGAGCTTCATTTTGAGCCCACCTGGAGATCACTCATTATAATGTCCGTATTGTTTGGGAGCTCTTCCCTTCTTTTCAATAATCTCAGGCTCTCGGGGTTTAGTACCTTCTGTCCTTATCTCTTCTAATTCTACTCGAAAAAGCCACATGTCGCCGTAATCAAACAGATAAAGGATGTTCTGTCCTTTAAATAATCCTAACTCGCCGATAAGAGCTTCATCTACACACGCGCCTTGATCATCATATGGGGAAGAAAACCTTTCATGCGACCACAGTTTACCATCCATAAAAAATGAATAAAGATGGTCATCATCAAAATTATAAGCTCTCTGGATAGAGCGATGAAGGTCAAGCAGAGTGTGGGTCGCAGATATTTCAATTCGTCGCCAGATATCTTTAGTCAAGCTTACCTTGAAAACATATGTTCCATCCACGAATTTGGTCTCTTCCCGGGGAAGGGTCTTTTGTAGTTCTCCCTCAGCAAAAAGTGGAACAAAGGGCAGGAAAAACGGGTCTCCGGTTTTTCCTTCGTCTATTTTAATAGTTGCTTTTGACCTTTTACGCTTTGGCTCAATATCAGTTGTTAAAAACATTAGTGCATTTTCATCTGTGAATGGAGATTCCGGTACAGCCTTCCATTCGCCCATTTCACGGCGGAATGGTAAATTCCAGTAAAACAAGTTCCTTGTTTGATTCAATATCTGAGCCATAATTACACCAAATGTTGAGGACGTTATCGATTCTGCTTTGAATAAACGTTTATGCTTATACAGCTCAACCGAACCCATATCGCGCGTTACCTCCCAGAAACCGAAAAAAGAGAAGTAGAGCAAGAAATACTCCCAATCCGAAAGCATCCTGGCTATACGAGAATCCTCCTTGCCTTTTAGCTGAATTTTCTTTTCAGGCTGCCGTTCGCTAAGATACTCTAAAACATCATGGACAGAATCCAGAGGTGAACGACCAAAGTATCCTGCCTGTAGCTTCTCCCAATTGGCATCTACCCAGAAAGTCTCCAGCAGGAAAAAATATTTCTCTGTGGGCTTCAATTCCTCGTATAGCTGAAGTCGTCCAGTTGGTCTTAAGATCATTCTGCTGCCTTTTTCGGGAACCTTCTGGAAGAGTTTTCCAGCTAAAGCTAAATGATAAAACAAATGCAATAGCGGATACAAAGTCTGGTCTGTCCGTGGAGTTGTATCCGGGAGAGGATGCGTCATCTCCTTGTTCATTTCGTACAGGTCTCTTCCAGATATGAACTCATTGGCTCTGGTTAAGACTATCTGGTGTGTTCTTAAATACCGGGTAAATGCAGCAAAGTCCCGTAGAAGCGGTGTAGGTTCTGTTTCGGTTATATTGAAGACGGTCATTCACTTCCCTTACTAACGATAGTATTGGTAATCCACTTTCAGCTTTTACATATGGATTATATCATATAACGTTGTAAGCATAAAAGAAGTTTTTGCAAAGATGAATAAGAATAGTTTAAAAATAGGAGACAGGGTCAGGGTAAAAGAAGGAACCGTGTGCCCCCGACCTAAAGGATCTGTGCATCGGAGGATGGCAAGGGAGAGTTTCAGAAATAATAGAGGATAAAGATGGCAAGACGCTCGTTTGCGTGCAGTGGGATAGTATAACTTTAAAAAATATGCCCGGTTATTTCATTGAGCAGAGTGAAGTAGAAGGACTGGATTATACAACGATGTACCTTTGGGCGGAGGAAGTTGAGCTGTCTGAACCAAGGGATACAAAAGGAGAAACAGAAGGGGCCGTTAAAAAGATATTGAAAACTCGCTCCTGGAGCTGGCTTGGTGAAGAAGGTAAGCGGATCCAGAAAGTACTTACTGGTATTGATGAAGAAGACGAAATGGAGACTTTTAGGGCAGGGAGAGGTATTTAGAAAAACTCTGGCTTTTCCTTTTGATGCTAAAGTGCTGGGGTATCAGGATAAAGGACCGCTGCGATCAGGAGATAAGGTCAGTGTAAAGAAAATCTCTCTGGTAGATGACCACTACGGGATAATCGTCGAGTTAAGGCGGGGGCGCAAAAAATATGATCATCCTCTCTGCAATCTGGAAGTCATAAACAATGATTCAATAAACTATCAGCCTGTAAAAGATTACCGCGTCTGGTTTGCAAATCGGTAGCAGCTTGCTGAAGCATTTAACCGGATATACAGGTTTGGGTTTCACCTTATAAAATCGCCTCCAAAAGCTTAAAATTCAGGAGATCGCTAATGTTATTTAACGAGAGAGGAGAGTTAAAAGTATGGACTTTACAGGAACATGGCATATTTATGAGATGGAGGCGTGGGATGAGGACTATTTCAATATGGAAGTTCAGGCTTATATCACGATAGAGCCTGATAATCGCGGATGTTTTCAGTTTGGTTTAGTTTCTGGTGATATGGACGGCAGGATTGTTGATTATGCTGAAGGCAAAAGATTTGAATTCACCTGGGAAGGAAATGATGAATGCGATCCTGCCTTCGGCAGTGGTTGGGTCAGATTAAAAGAAAAAGATACACTGGAAGGCGAGTTCAGATTTCATATGGGGGATAGCTCTACCTTTTTAGCAAGAAGAGCAAAATAACAAATGCTTAGCTGCGCACGGTCAGGTGCCTGTTAACTGGTGTGTTTCTCTTTTTTTCAAGATCTTCCAACCTTTCATAAAAAACTTCCAATTCGGTATTGCATCTGGTAAGACCCATCCGATAAATTTCATCAGCCTTATCGTAGTTTGCAGGAATTTTGCTATCTTTAAAGCCACAATACATATCGCCCCAGCCAATATATCCCCAGACGTTGTTCGAAAACCTCTTTACCAGTTCTTTGAATAGTTTCTCTGCCATTACTATATCCCCCAGAGCAGCATATGATTCAGCTTCTGCCCTGAGCATGTTCTGTATTATTAACTCATCTGAATGAGGAAAGATCCGGCAGAAATCCCGGCAGTACTTGATCCTCTTCAGGTAAAAAGATTCATCCTCCGATCCTGCGTTAACCAACTCCATTTCAAAATCCTGGCACCAGTTAAAGATACTTTGTGTTAGCTGGGGAATGAATTCATCCGCATCCCTTACAGATTTGAGATGTGGGGGGACAATACTTATTATCATATTCCACGCTTTTTCCCACTTCTCCATTCCACTCTTGTAATCCCTGCTTTCAATATCCTCATAGCCTTCTTGCATTAGATTATCGATCATTTCGATATTGCATCTTTCCGGAATTATTCGGTTCCATAATTCTATTATCGCTAACCAGATAAAATCTTCATCCGTACCCTGTGCATGAAAATCCTGTGCATAATAATGATCTTTAGCTAACTGCATTGCAGAGATGTAATTTTGAGCCTGTTTTTTGAAACTCTCTACCTCAAAATTTACATTCAATGATTTTAATTTTTCAATGATTTCTGGAGTGCTCATCTTTCTTACTTTATTAAGATTCCAGCTCCCTAAAATAAAATCTTTGAGATTTATACTCTTGTCATCATGGTATTTTTCCACTTCTTCGCTAATTTTTTCCAATTGTTTTGGATTATCGGTTAACCTCTGTTCAAATCTCATAAGGGCTAACGGGCTAACAAGTGGTTTTTCAGGTTTTGGGATTGTTTTATTGACAGTAGCTCTCTGGCTGTTTAAACAACAGCGTTTATATTTTTTCCCTGAACCACATGGGCACGGATCATTTCTTCCAATTTTCTTTGACATTCTCATCAACTACTTTGTTTTCTCACGTTATAACTTTTCTGTTCAAAATCCAGTTGATGCAGGCTTAAAAAGTAATTTTTACCATCTCATCCCAGAGCATTGATGCAGATCTCTGCATTGTATCTGGCATTTTCATTTTCCGGATCGGTTTCAAGCGCTTTTGTGAAAGATTCCAGAGCAACCCTATAATTTCCCATTTCCATAAGAAGTACACCTTTGTTATAATATGCTAAACTGTAGTTTTTATCCAGGTCAGTTGCTTTTTCGTAGCAGTTTAATGCCTCATCGATATCCCGCATATGCTGGTATGTAATTGCTTTATTTAACCATGCTTTAGGATATAAGGGGTATAACTCCAGCGTCATATTGAAAAAATCCAATGCTGAAGAATAATCTCCGAGGTAATCATAACATATCCCTGTATTCATATAAGCATCAGTGCACACCGGGTCGCTTTTAATTACCTCTTTATAACAGGCTATTGCTTTCTCAAATTGCTGGTCAGCGATAAGCATGCTGGCGTCCTCCATCAATTTATCACATCTCTGTATTTCTGGAATTTTTCGAATTTCATCAAGCCATCTCATCTTCTCCGGGTTAATATCTTTAATCTGTTCCAAACATTCATAGGCTTCATCGATTCTGTTCAGCTCATAGAGTGCAAAAGCCTTATACTCCCACAGTTTTTCATTTCTCCTATCAATTTTGAGGCAAAGATCAAATATGCTAAGAGCATCTTCAAACTGCTTGTTCTTAAAGTGCCTTTCCCCTTTGTTAATCAACTTCCCAATCTTTGAATTTTTAACAGGCATAATAACTATTTTATGCGGTTAAATAACATTAAATTCTTCTGAAGTTACATCTACACAAGCCGTATAATTTCCTCCGCCGTCTTCTCGCAGTTCATCTCCCAGTTCTTGATGAGCTCTTTCCCACCCCTCGCCACCATACTAGAAAAACCTCGCGCCTCATCTGCCCGCTCGCCGAATGCCATCACTGTACTGGCACTTGATTTGATCAGCTCGCCAGCGTCTCTCCCCGTCCTTCTGGCAATCAATGCCAGTTTATTGTTAACCAAAGTCCTATCATAATCAAGACTTAATAGCACCATAAGGTCGTAAACATCCTTGAACCTCTCCCTGCCCGTATGCTCATTTGTCGCAAGAAGCTTGTCAACGATCAGGTCTTCTATACTTGCATGTGGGATGACCACTGCCTTTACCGGTGCAGCTTCCATGACTAAGAATTCCACAGGCTTTGTGACCTTCTTTATAGCTGGAAGCCAGGAATGCTTGTAGTTTATCTGCACCCTAATTGATTTTGCCTGTACATCTTTACCTGCCACGCGCTCATATTCTCCGAACCTGGAGGGCATCCTGTGCCTGTAGTTAAGGGTTCCTGATACCGCGTCTCTGGATTCCAGTTCAAAAATGCCGTACTGAATACCCTGCACCTCTATAGCAATCTGCTGATCTTTCAGCAGAGTGTTCAAGTCTTCGATCTTTTGCATCAAAGCATTGGGATTCTCTATGATCGTATTGAAGTCCAGATCATTGGATGCCCGCTGAAGCATTGGATCAATATAGCTCTGTACGCACGTTCCGCCCTTGAATACAAGGAACTCGCTGACAGGCTGCAGTCTATCCAGTATCTCCAGGTGCCAGAACAGGGTCTCTATAAGATACGCCGGAATGCCGTATTTCACTTGAAGCTTTCTGAACACATCCTGAGTAAGCTGGTCCCGCCTCCAGACCTGTATCGTGGATAGAAGTCTTAGCTTTTCCTCGGGGCTGAAATTAATCCTCATCCCATCACCGTATTGATCGCATGTTTTATCTCTTTTGTATCTACCATTTTCTTCGCCGAGCTTGCCATCTTCTTTTCTTCCTCTGTTAGCTCAAAGATATCCCTGCTTGAGACTTCATTGAACTCTGACATGATTGCTAAAACAAGAGGCATGCAGTTCTCTTCCATAGCAAGCTTCCTTAAATAGGCAAGGTCTATAACATTATCCAGCCTGTTTTGCAGCAGCGCCAAATATGTGCCGTATAGCGTAAAAGGGGTCTTTCTGGCCAGGCATTCGATGATGCCCCGTTCAGTTGATGCAATCCATACTTCCACATTGAGATAATCAACCCTTTTAACATCAGGCGGGATGCTTTCGCATGCGTTAGCAATGATAGTTGTCTCTCCTGCCTCTCCTGTTTTCTCATATACCCTGATATTGGGAAGCTTGCCTAGCGCCTTGAGCCTGGGATAAAGCCTGCGGTACTGTTTCTTCAATATATTGATCATGTATACAGGCGGGTCATAATCGATTGGTGTGATGCTTTGCCGGGCGGCGGTGAAGGCTCCGAGGTAATAATTATCTCCGCATATCCTGTCCACCAGTTTGAGCACATCCTGAGGAGTGCCTGGATAATCCCTGCTTGATAAAAGCATATCACGGATGCTGTCATAAAAAGGGAACTCTGGATCAAGCACCACTCTGCTGCGCCCATTCTCAGTTTCCTTAAGAACGCCTATGGCTATAAGTTCCTCGATCTGGGTATAGGTGCTCCTGATGCCTGAATGTGTGATCCGGGCAAGCTCATTCCTTGTCATCGGACTCCTGGATGCTGCAAGTAACTGAAGGAGCCTTACCTTGGTCCTTGTTCCAAAAATCAATTCGAGCATGAGTGAATATACGACTTTATGCGTTATAAATATTACTATAAGTAGTAAACTATTGATTTATTTACTAAAATTAGTAAATATTTCTCCTCATATTTTTCTTCGTTTTCTTTGGTACAGTCTGTACCGTGTATGCAGCTTCTATAGCATGCTTACTAATCTTTTCGTAATAGCTCCCTATTTTCTTACTGAAATCCTCTTTGCTATCCCAGAATTGCGGTGTTCCCAATCGTTTTATGATTGCCGCAGATACATCAGGCGGGGATATATTTACTGAAAAAGATTCAATCTCCTTTCCTGACCAGAAATCATCGATTGATAAAGATGCTTCTTTTTGTTCTTTCGCCTCACAGGTTGGGGGTGCTGTTAGGGATGTTTCAGGCAGAGTGGGGCTTTGCGAACCTGCTGTACGTTTTTTGCGAAGTGATATAGTGATCTCATCCTTAGTCCTTCCTCGAAGTTTAAAAAGCATAAAAGGATCGCGATCAAATTCCTCTGCCAGAATATAATAAACAGCTGCTATGTGTTTACAGGGGTTAGCGCTATCAGGGCACGAACAGTCTGTCTTGATATCTTTTGAGGATTCGGGAAAGAGCGACATGCCTGCTGCATCAAAGGCTTCTTCTATATTCTGCGGCATCTCGCCAGCAAGCAGTTTTGCCGCAAATATGGCTTTCTGGGACATTTCATCGATAATCCGACTCCATGCCTCATCTGTAAGCGGTTTTATCTCTATGCTCACTGAATACGGTTTTCGGACTGAGCCCTGAACTCTTGCCGCGACTTTGCCCGGTGCAAGCTTGAAATCAAGAACCTGCCCACCCCTGGCGTATCTTCTTCTCCGCTCAAGCCTGTTGCTCCAGCCAAATGACTCAAGGACTTTTACCCAGCGCTTTGACCACCATGTGTCTCCAATGCTCCCTTTCTTGCTCTTTGCTTTGATGCCTCCCTCAACTTTTATCGGTTTTGAAGGGGTATAGCCGCCCCAGAAATCATCCCGCCAGCCCATTATTTACTCCGCATGTTGCATATTTTATTATTCATCAGCTACTGCCTCACGTCTCAGTGCGAATAATTCCTTTAATTGTTCAGTCGACATCTCTGTCAGCCAGCCTTCGCCAGTGCCTATAATGTTCTCAGCCAGGGCTTTCTTGTCCTCTATCATCTCATCTATCCTCTCCTCAAGCGTCCCGTCGCAGATAAACTTGTGCACCTGCACGTTCTTTGTCTGCCCGATCCGGAAAGCTCTGTCAGTTGCCTGGTTCTCAACAGCAGGGTTCCACCAGCGGTCAAAGTGGAACACATGGCTTGCTCGCGTCAGGTTCAGGCCAACTCCTCCGGCTTTGAGCGAAAGGATGAATATCCTGGGACCATTCTTTTCTGAAAACCGCATGACCATCTGGTCCCTCTGCTTCTGGGATACACCGCCATGCAGGAAAAGCACATCCTGACCAAAGACTTTCTGAAAATGCGCCTTGAGCATGCCGCCCATCTCTGCAAATTGAGTAAAGACAAGAGCAGAATCATCTTCTGCAAGCACCTCTTCAAGCATCTCTGTGATGCGGTTCAATTTACCTGAGCGTCCCGGAAGCGCTGAACCGTCACCCAGGAATTGAGCAGGATGATTGCAGACCTGCTTCAGTCTTACCAGTGCTGATAACACCATGCCTTTTCTTTCAATTCCCTCTGAACTCTCTATCTTACGCAGCATATCTTTAACAACTGCCTCATAGAGCGTTGCCTGCTCTTTTGTAAGATTGCAGTGGACTTTCATCTCGGTTTTATCAGGTAAGTCTTTTATGATCGTCGGGTCGGTCTTTAAACGGCGGAGTATAAACGGTGAAACAATGCTTCGAAGCTTAGTCCCGGCGTCTTTATCATTATACCTCTCAATGGGCAGCGCAAATCTTTTTCTAAAGCCCTCTGCTGAACCGAGGTAGCCGGGATTCAGGAACTCCATGATAGACCAGAGTTCTGATAAACGGTTCTCAACAGGCGTACCTGTGAGAGCTACGCGATAGTTAGATTTGAACTTTCGAACTACCTGAGCCCATACCAAACCTGCTAATCAACCCTAAAATAGCCAAAATCGTATTATAAAACGCCTATCACCCAAAAAATTTCCTATAAACACTCAAACAGACAGCTTTCTAAATGCACCTGGTGCCCTTATCAGGTCGTATCTCCCAACTTTGTAAGCAGTTAAACCAGTGAACAAAGCAGTTATGTTAGAGATGGTCACAAAGAATTTTGCCCAACTTATCCCGCGAGTTGGCATTTCGGAGCGATTATATCCGACCACTTCATTAGAATTCTTTCGCTCGATGATAGTTCTAAGATCGTAGATCCTGCCAAGGATCCTGTGATATTCTCTTGGAATATATTCTCCCCTGAAACAGTCTCCCTCATCTGTTTTTACAATATCGCCAACGCTGTTAGAACGTGCAGCTATGACAGGAATAATCCCATAGCTCTGAACAAGTTTGTTGGACTCATGACTATCGGGTCCGGCATCACTTATAATAAAAACTGGTTTTGTTTTGGATGACTTCATACCATCGTTCACGGTATTTCTGAATATGGTGTTATCGTTCTTGTTAGCACCAATCGCATCCCAATAAACTGGCAGACCCAGGAACGATCAACGAAACCAGTATCAGTATAACCCGTTCCTGTTAGAACACTATATTTTCCAGTCTTTTTAACGTAATGCCCGGCATCCGGGTCTGAAAGCCTTCCCGTTTCTTTATCTTTGACTCCGTTACAGTTGCAAAAAAAGAACCTCCTATCCCATATCCAGATTTTATCCCCTATTAGATTGAAGTCTCTGCACTCTTGTTTTAGTTGGTTTGCATATTCAGGTAGAGCTTTACTGATAATATTGAGATTTCGCTGATAGGAACTCATGGATAGCTGACACTGGCTCTTTATTCCAAGTTCCTGCCTCAACGAATCATTCTGGTTGAATTCATCAATCCATCCGTTGAAATGCTCATATCCAAGCTTGCATCTTGCGATTTCTAACTTGAGAATATTATTGAAATTGAGAAAATCATGATTTTCCTGTGGTTTATATCCGTACTTTAGCTGCAAATCTTTGAAAAACACATCAAGCGATGGGTTTAATGCAAACAGATTGCTCAGATAACCACGAAATTTAGCAGATTTTTGGAAGGCTACAATCTGACTGTCGGGTATTGCACCTTCCAGATACTTTTCATTGTCTACCTGTACTGGTTTTGTTTTATATGGTAGTCTGATCTTTCTTTTGATGAATGCTATGGCACCGTCTATGAAATCGGTAAGCCTTGTTTGAAGAACGTGAATGGCACGATTTTTGAAATGTTTCTTATTTCGAACTTTGTCGGGTTCTTTGAATAGAATCTGTTGATTTCCGCATACAATATTCTGGCATTTTCTTATAGATAGTATTCTCCTTGTTAGAAAATCGGAAAGCCTTGTCTGGAAAACTGAGAGTATACGGATTTTTGGAGGTATCTTTTTCTCTCTGGGTTTCCTGCCAAATAACTCTTTATAACGTTTCGGTCCATCTGCCCTTTTGAGACTTATTACTGTTTGTTTGATAACACCCAAAAAATCATCTAACTGCTTGAAGAAGTATTTATATCCCTTACCTACCATCTTGATCATTGGTTATGCCTCCATTAGGGTTGTTTTTGATTTGCTAAAACTAATATGGCTCTAATCAGGCATAACTATTATTATTTTACTTAAAACTGTATTTGAGAAGCTAATAATTAAATTTTTATGGAAATACCAGCGATTAATGTTTAGAATTAAAAGATAGAGGTTATCCTAAGAAATGGTATTGGCTCAAGTCAGTTGTTTGTGCTCAAAGTAGCTCAAAAGTAACACTTTAGTGCAAAGCCACCTTACCTTTAGGGTTCCTGAAATGTAATCAAAGGTATATATCTCAGACTGGAGAAAGGATCTTACCAATCATTTCAATAACCATCCGCGTATAGAGTGTACATCACGCGAGTCAACCCCAAGGCGGTTTAGAATCTCGTTAATGCCCAATTCCTCGATTCTGCCAAAAAATTCATCTGCATCTTTTTCGGTCAGGTCCATACCAGATGCAAGGAAATCTCTATAAGCAATATTCACAGGGAGTCCTATTGCTAAAATGCCGACAAATGACGCCCTGCTGATTTCTAAATCGGGGCTTGTGAAGCTTGCAACCATACTGACTGGCAACCGTCAAAAACTGATGGCTTTAAAGAGCAGGATTATAACGCCTGAGCAAAGGCAAAAATACGCTGCCCTCGCGAAAGTGCAGTTAGCACTTGAAAAATCCACAAAATCTCAGGCAGAGAAATACAAAGTTCTTACCGGCGCTATTGGTAAGCTCAAGAATATGTTTGCTGCAATAGCGAAAGGAGCAGCAGCGACAGCTCGCAGTGTTTGGGAGACTGCCAAGAAACCGGTCTCCTGGTTAATGTCGAAATTAAAGAAAAAACCGGCAGGTCTCAGCAATATTGAAGCTATCGATGATCTCGGTGTTGCTCCAATAGTGATAGGGGCTGCGGTTGTGGCAACTATAGCCGCACTCTCAGCAGCAATTGGGTATCTCATAAGTCGAGCAAGCGCTCTTGAAGAACAGATTGACGCGCTGAATGATGATATAGACTACTACGAGCAGCAGCAACGAACGACACCAAATAGAGGATACGGAGACAGGTACTACGAGGTTCCTGAAGACGAGTACAATTATGAAGAAGAGTGGTGGTAAACATGGACTTCAACATAGAAACGGCACAGATAATCGCAACCACGATAATAGCGATATCCGCGGTTCTCATGGGAGTCAGATGGCAGCTTGCAAAAAAAAAGCTCCATGAGGTAAGACAGCTCATCGATGTTGTGGATGATGCCCTTGATGACGACAAGGTAACTGAGGACGAGTTCAGGGATGTCGTGAACAAGCTCATGGCAGTGGCACACGAAGACGAAATCAAGCAGATTATCCAGACGTTAAGGGCTGCTTTGAAATTCTGATTTTTACGGCCGGTGATTGCCATGAAATGCTTAAAAGACACGAACAAAAACTGCCACTCCAAAGTAATCACTCCTGAGTGGGATGAATTGCCGGCATGTATAAGAGGTCTGTGTGTCGGGGATATCCCCAGAAAAGGTAGAACGCTCATCAAAAACCCCACAAAATCCCAATTGCAGAGCATTGCTGATCTATTTCAGCGCCCAGTAGCCATTCCAGTGGACATGAAAAAAGAGGCTGAGATGTACGAGCGGTTCCACCATAAGAGCCCGGGTAATATCGTTAAAGTTTCTCATCCTCAAATACCCAAATCTCTTGTTGCCCTAGGTAAACTCGAATCTGTGATATACCGAAAAATCAGTGACGGACAATCGTATATACATGATTTAGATCATGGCATCCTTGCCGCTGATAGAAAAGGCAAGCTGTACATCATCGGCGATAAGGCAAAAATAACAGAGCGGGGGATAGTGGGATGAGAGCGGTTGAATTAGCCCAGAGTCTTGCGGATTATTTCCAGTGCCCTGTAAAGGTATGTGTGAGAAATCCCGTGGAGTACAGGCAAAAAGACAACTCCCTCATACTCAGAGCAGATTCCATCCAGAAATTACCGATAGAGGAGCGCAGAAAAATAGCGCGCCAGATAGTTTCTCATGGGTGTTCGGTTAAGAGAATCATTTTAAGCTCACCATAATATAAGGATGCTATAAAACGAAGTATCAAATGATTTTGAATTTAACATAGCATGAAAAACCTTTCCAATACAAGAA
>JAPMTX010000200.1 GCA_026552855.1 Candidatus Methanoperedens sp.
CAAAGGAGCGCTACAGGCTGATGAAAGCCTGCATGATGAACTTCTCCCCTATCGCCGCTGAATACAGCATGCCGGACCATGCACTGAACAATCTCTTTGAGGAATACCTGGGATTTAAGCGTCCGCAGTTCGTATCCAACCCTGAGAAGCCACCGCTTGTTGATGTTACCCTCAACGGCAGCCGGCATCTGCTGTGGGAGGTTACGGATGAGCATATCGTGGATAAAATAACCAGGATGGTATCAGGATTAAAGCTCCTTATCCTTGATGGGCACCACAGGTACACAGCATCGAACATGATGCGGGAAAAAGATGGGATAGAGTATACTATGATGATGCTGATGGAGGGCGGGGACAGGGCTCTCCTGCTGTTACCCTGGCACAGGGCAGTCCGGAATTTCAGCCCCCGGGGCCTTAAGGACAAGATGAGGGAGAAATTCGAAGTGGTCTGGGAGAGCGACCGGAATGGCGAAGAATTTTATTCTCAACTGAGGCAGCGCAGCAGCACATACGACGTTAAGCTTGGCATGTACGACGGGGAAAGATTCAGCATACTCCAGGCTGATGAAAGAGCCGTGCAGGAACTTTCGGAGAAGCGCGGCGAAACAGTTGGTCTTGATCTTATCGCCCTGCACGACTGGCTCATCAATCCGGTTATAAGAGGAAGACCTGAGGAGGACGTATCGTTCAATGCAAGTCCGGCTGAGGCGATTGCAAGAGTGGATAATAAGGAATTCGATGTGGCTTTTCTCCTGAACCCTTTCTCGATTAAAGATGTTGAGAGAAAAGCGTTCGTTGAGCGCAGGAACTTTCCGCAGAAATCTACGCTTTTTTTGCCGAAGGTGGCGGAGGGGATTGTGATGAGACGGATAGAATAAGATTATTTATTTTATGACAAAAATGGCTCATAAAGTATTTATAAGAAAAAATCATGACTAACTTAAACTCGTAGTAGTTATTATGCTTTAATAAACCTCCCAGACGGAGGAAAAGAGGTGGTAAAATCGTGGAACCAAGATTTAAAAAATCAATGGAAACAAAGTATGTAAAAGAATGGGGGTCAAATAAAATCGGAAAGTTGGTAACGAATAAAATAACTGATAAGAATACCAAATACCTGAGATTGGGATATACCCAGAACCCAAGAAAAGCAGAGATGGCAAAGTGCGGAGCCGCAATCACCAAGAAGAGGGGATTACAGGCATATGATCCAAAGCTTCACCTTGCAGGTATCCCCATGGGTCAGAGGCAGCTCACGCCGTACACAATATCCGGAACAGATATCGTATGTGATGGTGATGACCTCCACTTCGTCAACAATGCTGCAATGCAACAGGAATGGGATGACATAAGGAGAACATGCATCGTAGGACTTGACCTGGCACATGAGACCCTTGAAAAGAGATTGGGCAAGGAAGTTACTCCTGAGACCATCAACTACTATCTTGAAGTCCTAAACCATGCAATGCCAGGCGCAGCTATCGTTCAGGAACACATGGTCGAAACTCATCCCGCCCTCGTGGATGACTGCTATGTGAAAGTATTCACAGGCGACGAGACCCTGCAGGATGAAATCGATAAGCAGTTTGTTATCAACATCGACAACGAGTTCCCGGCAGAGCAGGCAAAGCAGATCAAAGCCACAACAGGTAAGACCACATGGCAGGCAGTGCATATCCCGACAGTTGTTACAAGAACTGAAGACGGCGCGGGCACTAGCCGCTGGGCTGCTATGCAAATCGGCATGACCTTTATCAGTGCATATCATATGTGTGCAGGTGAGGCAGCTGTGGGCGAACTTGCATATACAGCCAAACACGCAGGACTTGTCGAAATGGGTGATATGATCCCAGCACGCCGCGCACGCGGACCAAATGAGCCCGGAGGATTATCCTTCGGTCATATGGCAGATATCGTGCAGACAAGTCGAAAGACACCGGACGATCCCGCTAATGTCGTCTTACAGGTAGCAACCGCCGCATCCATGCTGTACGACCAGATCTGGCTTGGCGGATACATGTCAGGTGGCGTAGGATTCACAATGTATGCCACACCTGCATATACCAATGATATCCTTGATGATTATGTGTACTGGGGCATAGATTATTTAGAGAAAAAATACGGCAATCTTGGAAGTCGAGAGGTCAGCATCGAAAATATAAAAGATATCGCCACTGAATTAACCTTGTATGGTATGGAATCTTACGAAAGATATCCTACCACGCTTGAGGACCACTTTGGAGGGTCACAGAGGGCGACTGTAATAGCGATCGCAGCGGGATGCTCGGTGGCAATGGCAACAGGGCACGGCAATGCCGGTCTATCTGCATGGTATCTGTCCATGTATCTTCATAAAGAAGCATGGGGCAGACTCGGATTCTACGGGTACGACCTGCAGGACCAGTGCGGTGCGGCTAACACGTTCTCAATCGGAGGCGACGAAGGCTGCATTGCCGAATTAAGAGGTGCAAACTATCCGAACTATGCAATGAACGTAGGTCACCAGGGCGGATATTCTTCCATAGTTTGCGCGGCGCACGCAGGAAGAAAGGATGCTTTCTGTTTGAATCCGCTGATCAAGACCTGCTTTGCAGATGAACTGATCAACTTTGAGTTCGATGACCCAAGAGGAGCATTCGGCAAGGCGGCGCTCAGGGAGTGGGACCGATGCGCAGGAGAGAGAGTATCTATGGTCATCCCTGCGAATGGTGGCGGGCTTCCTGGAACTGAAACTGAGACTCCCATGTATGATGAAAATTTGTAAGTGGTTGCTACCAGATTTAATGTCAAAGATTATATAACAAGGAGAGAAAAATGGAATATAAACCGCAATATTACGCAGGCAATAACTCAGTTGCGCGGAATAGAAGAAAACACATGTCAGATGACTTAGAGAGGCTGCGTGATATCCCAGATGAGGACTTAACCGCAATCCTCGGTCACAGAGCGCCTGGTTCGGACTATCCCAGCACGCACCCGCCACTAGCAGAAATGGGCGAACCTGACTGTCCGATAAGAGAGATTGTCGAACCAACTCCTGGGGCTGCAGCAGGTGACAGAATCAGATATGTACAGTGGGCTGATTCAATGTATAATGCGCCGGCAACACCATACTGGAGATCCTACCATGCCGCAATCAACTTCAGAGGTTGTGACCCGGGTACGCTCTCAGGCAGGCAAGTCGTTGAAATGAGGGAAAGGGACTTAGAAGTATTCGCCAAGAGGGTCTCGGAGACCGAGATGACTGACTGGGGTCTTGCTGGAATGCGCGGCTGTACAGTGCATGGCCACTCCCTCAGATTGCAAGAAGATGGCACAATGTTCGATATGCTGGACAGGCGCAGACTTGAAAGCGGCATTATCGTAATGGACAAGGATCAGGTCGGTGTACCTATCGATAGAAAGGTCAATCTAGGCAAACCAATGAGCGAGGCAGAAGCTGCCAGGAGAACCACCATATATAGAGTGGATAACGTACCCTTCAGAATAGATAAGGAAGTCATCTCACACGTACAGAGAGTCTGGGTGTTAAGAACCTATGGCGTCAGCTGGAGCATCTTCCCTCCGAAAAATGGTGGCTCCTCTTCTGTAATTGAAACTGAAACTCCCATACATGATGATGATTTGTATGATCTATACGCCAGATAATAAAACAAAAGAAAAAAGGAACTAAAAATGGGTCAAGCGGAGATATCCTCAGAATTTGAGTATTCCGCATCCTTTTTAAGAATCTTAATACCTGGCATTATAGCTGTAACTCTCGCTTCTATTTTAGCGGCATTGAATTATTCCAACTATATCTCCGTTTTGAAAGAATCAATCGATAAATCGGTGTGGGTAGTTCTTTCTACCGGAGTTGTTTTCATAGTCGTATCTATGCTTGTTGGATTGATAATTAACGTCTTTAATACTCGCCTTACAATGGTACTTGAAGGGTATCCTTTAGAACTTGAAGGGTATCCTTTAGAACTTAATCCAAAAAAATATTTGTTCTGCTGGAATGAAGCCCCAGGTAAAGATAATCAGAGACTTATAAGGTCCCTGAAAGATAATTTCGGTATTAATTGGGTGGAAAAGGCGGAAATAAGCAAAACCATTGATAACAAGACCATTCGCATCGTTAGCGGGGAAAAATATGTCGAGATAACGCTCGATGAAAATAGGAAAAAAGCATTACTGAAAATTATTGACAAACAGATTTATAATCTGCAAATTAAAGAAGAAAACGGCAAGCTTAACATCTACCAGGACAAGTATTTGTTCGGATGGGACGAAATTCCTGGAAATGATTGCAAGAGACTTTTAACGCTCCTGAAAGATAATTTCGGTATTAATTGGGTGGGAAAGGCGGAAATAAGCAAAACCATTGATAACAAGACCATTCGTGTCTTTAAAGATTATAAATCAATCGAGATAAAGCTCAATGAAGATAAGAAAAATGCAAATCTAAGAATTATTGACAACCAGATTTACAAACTGCAAATTAAAGAGAAAGATTGCAGGCTTAACGTATACCAAAAAAAAATTGGCATACTTAGAAAAAACCAATGGGAGAAGTTTGAGAGATTTAGGACAACTTATAAATCTGCGGAACAGGATAGTATTGAAAAAGGCAATGCATATACCAATTTATATAATTATTATTCTCACTGCCTTTATAGTAAAACTGAAGAAAACAAGTTGGAGTGAACCCCAAAAAGTGTACAACCAGTTAAGAAACTTTCCTATTTAAAACCTCCCCTGACTGTTCAAATTCTTCAGGAGTGACATACCCTATAGATGAATGAACCCGTTTTTTATTATATACGACTTCCAGGAATTTCTTGATATTCTTGTGGGCTTCATCAAATGATTCATATTCCCACAGATATACCTCTTCGTACTTCAAAGTCTTAATAAAACTCTCAGCGAATGCATTGTCATAGGGATTTCCCCTTCGGCTCATGCTGATCTTGATACCATTTTCTTTGAGCCTATCAACATACTCCCATGAAGCATATTGAACTCCCTGGTCAGAATG
>JAPMTX010000208.1 GCA_026552855.1 Candidatus Methanoperedens sp.
TGCGTTGTAGCACAATTCCCTCAGAGAGGGTGGCCGTAACTTTTAAATCACGGCCACTTTAAAGCTCTGAGGCGACTAACATGGGAAGTAAGAGAAACTGGAGTATATATAATCAGCACCTTGTTGACAGGGGCAGGATTGACTTCTTCATTGATGCAAAGCTCCTCAGCACATGGAGGAAGGAGCTCAGGAAGCAGAACAAGGGGAAGGTTGGCAGGCCGTTTGACTACCCCAACTCCCTCATGGTTGCACTGCATCAGCTCAAGAGCCTGTTTCACCTTGCATACAGGGAATTGAAAGGACTTGCTAACTCACTTGCAGATTCAGTGCTCCACGTCAGGATGCCTCATTTCACAGTGGTGCAGAAGAGGCTGGCAAAGCTGAACCTGAGGCTGGAAACCCCTGTCCTGACACCGGGCTCAGTGGTTGCAATTGACTCAACAGGCTTGAAGGCTACGAGGGGCTGGGAGTGGATAAGCAAATACAAGAAGAGGAAGAAATGGATCAAGTTCCATGCAGTTGCAGACACAAGGACGCACAGGTTCATTGCATTCAAGGCAACCAGCGGGAGGAGGCATGACACAACCCAGTTCAAGCCGCTGATGAAGAAGCTGAGCCTCAGTAAGATAAGCAAGGTTTTTGGAGATTCTGCCTATGATTCAAATGACAACTTTGAGTTCCTTGAAAAGCGTGGCATGGAGGCAGGCATAAGACTGAGGAAAGTAGGCAGGGGAAGGGCCAAAGGCAAAATGGCAAGGTTCAGGGCAATGCAGGAACAGTTTGGAATCTCAGTGCACAAGGATAGGAGACAGAAGTTCAGGGGTCATTTTGAAGATGCACAGGATGAGTGGAAGAAAAGAATTGGCTACGGAGATAGATGGCAGGAGGAAGCCTCCTTTGGCTCATTCAAGGGAATGTTTGGTGAGCATGTCTACTCCAAGAATTGGGAGGCAATGGAGAATGAGCTGATTCTCAAGGTAAATCTGTACAACCAGCTTATATGAGCTGATGAGTTCCAGGAATATGGAATTCTAGGATACGGATTTGCCTTTCTCAGATAATTATGCTACAACGCA
>JAPMTX010000035.1 GCA_026552855.1 Candidatus Methanoperedens sp.
AGCCCATCCTGATTTTACGGGAAGGCAGTCAGAGAACAAAAGGAAGAGAAGCGCAGAGCAACAATATTATGGCAGCCAAAGCAGTGGCTGCGGCAGTGAGAACAACGCTCGGACCAAAAGGCATGGACAAGATGCTTGTGGATTCGCTGGGAGATATCGTAATAACGAACGACGGAGCGACCATTCTCAAGGAGATGGATATCGAGCACCCGGCAGCAAAGATGATAGTCGAGGTCTCAAAGACCCAGGATGACGAAGTTGGGGACGGAACCACAACAGCGGCAGTGCTTGCAGGAGAGTTCCTGAAGAACGCTGAAGACCTTTTAGAGCAGAACGTGCATCCCACGGTCATAGCGAACGGCTATCGGCTTGCAGCGGCAAAAGCAAAGGAAATACTCCAGACCCTCGCTATGGAAGTGAACGTTGATGATAAGGACTTATTATTGAAGATAGCTGCGACCGCAATAACAGGAAAAGGCGCTGAGGCGCACAAGGATACCTTTGCAAACCTTGCAGTGGACTCAGTCCTTGCGGTCGTGAACAAAGAGAACGGAAAATATACCGTGGATGTCGAGGACATCAAGGTAGAAAAGAAAGTTGGAGGAAGCATCGAGGCGTCAGAGCTTATCCAGGGCATGGTAATTGATAAAGAACGTGTTCATACCAACATGCCAAAGAAAGTACACGATGCGAAGATTTTACTGCTCAACGAGGCGCTTGAGATCAAAAAGACAGAAGTGGATGCCGAAATCTCAATAAAATCGCCCGACCAGCTCCAGTCCTTCCTTGACCAGGAAGAGCAGATGCTCCAGGACATGGTCGAGAAGATCATAGCAAGCGGAGCGAACGTGGTGTTCGTTCAGAAGGGAATTGACGATATAGCCCAGCACTACCTTGCAAAGGCAGGGATATACGCAGCCCGGCGCGTCAAGAAGAGCGATATGGACAAGCTTGCCAGGGCAACAGGTGCCAAGATACTCACAAGCTTAAAAGAGATAAACGATTCAGACCTTGGAAAAGCAGGTCTTGTGGAAGAGAAGAAGATAGGCGACGAGGCTATGACCTATGTCACAGAATGCCACAACCCCAAGGCAGTTTCCATCATCCTGCGCGGCGGGACTGAGCATGTGGTTGATGAGGCTGAACGCGCGTTGCACGACGCGCTTCGCGTTGTTGGCGTAGCTATCGAGGATGAGAAGCTCGTTGCAGGAGGAGGCTCGCCAGAGGTCGAATTAGCTCTTCGGTTAAGGGAATATTCAGCCACGCTCACAGGAAGAGAGCAGCTTGCAGTGAGCAAGTTTGCCGAGGCGCTTGAGATCATCCCGCGCTCCCTGGCAGAGAATGCAGGTCTTGACCCGATAAACATGCTCGTTGAGATGAGAAGTCAGCATGAGAAGGGCAAGAAGACGGCAGGATTGAACGTGTTCTCAGGTAAGGTCGTGGACATGTTCAAAGAGGGCGTTGTCGAGCCGCTGCGCGTGAAAGTGCAGGCTATCGATTCTGCCACTGAGGCAGCGACCATGATCCTGAGGATAGACGATGTTCTCTCAAGCAAATCCGCACCCCCGATGCCGCCAGGCGGACCAGGAGGCATGGGCGGGATGGGAGGAATGGAGGGAATGGATTAAGCGGGAACTCCCGCTTAATTTTTTAACGGGAGTTAATTAGCAGCATTTTACGTTTAACGGATTTTAATTATGGGGGTTATCCGTCCGTAACAGTTCGGGTCCGTTCAGAAATCCTGAGAGTTCTCATTATCTTTAAAATTACGGCTGAAATGCCATCATAATAATCACCATACTATCGGTTAAATTTAAATATTAAACTCTATAAATAGTATTTCATTAAAAACGGACGGAAAAGGAGACTATTGTATGATAGATTGGAACGACCCCCAGGTTAAACTGGTTGTTTATTTGATATACGGCACAAGTTTCATTATAATGTTCTTTGCCATCATGGTATGGAGGAACAGAGTAAGCCATATAGAACTGATGAACGATTTTAAGTATCTTGCAGCCTTCGGGCTGCTGCACGGGCTGGCAGAATATTCCGATATCCCGCGGTTTCTCGCGTGGCAGCCTGCCTGGGCATACGATCTGGTAAAGCTGATCCTTGTCTCAAGTTCCTTTGCTGCACTGCTTGCCTTCGGGTTAAGCGTCATATCCGCAGGAATAGAGGAGCGGAGATGGATGCGGGGCATACCGTATGGAGCCATAGCAATGTATTTCTGGCTGCTGGCTTTTGTAGGACTTGATACGATATACGGAGAAGGAAAAGGGATAAGTTATGCCCTGGTAGACCTGGCTCAAAGGCACAGCCTGGGCTTTCTGGGTGCGTTCACTACATCGTATGCATTCCTTGAACTGTCGGGAAAGATGAACGCCGTCATAGGGACCAAAGCCGCAAGGAGGTTCATGTACGCAGGTATATGCTTTGCCCTGTATGCTGTGTTCGGTGGCATTATAATTGCTCCGGTACTCGGTATACCGCCGGTAGTCTATCGCTCTGCCATCGCTTTACTGATAACCATAGCCGTTATAAGGATATTCCATATGTTCAAGGTAAAGCATACGGAATAAATCAATCATCCCTATAAATTTTTTACCGGCAATCCTTTAAGAGCTCGCTTTTGCGATCTGTTTCATGAGCAGAATAAGATCCCCGTCGAACAGGATGTACTCGTAATTCGTTTTGTTACCTGAATTAAAAAGCGCGAAGCATTGCCGTGTTATTTTCTCTTCCTCGTTCTCTTTCCTGTCCATGTAGTTGAATTTCCTGAAAAGCCTCTCCTTCTCGATCTTGTCCTTTAGATCCACATCGTTAACATCGAGTTTGTTAATTCTTAGCTGGTTGATGAAATTCTCAACATCTACCTGGGTATAGGAAGGATTGGAGTTGAGGAAAAATTTTATCTCGTTGTTCGTTATGCTACCGTGCAGCGCCCAGATTATTTTCTCTTTCGAATACTGCTTGAGCATTTTAACAAGATTCTTCTCGTTCTGCTCATAGCCCATGGAAACCAGGAATTTTGCTATCTGCTGTATCTCCGTTTCCCCCGGGATGCCTTTCATCTCAAAAAAGTTATCCAGCGTATCCTTGATCTTGGAGCCGAAAAATTTGTTATAGAATTTATCAAAATCGGTCAGTTCCCTGCGAAGGTAATCAAAAACCGCTTTGGATTTTTTATTCCCGTACAGCTTTGCTACCATTTTCTCAAGGTGAGATATCAAATCCTCTATCTCTTTGCTTGACGGGTTCGCGCTGATATTCAGCCTTGAGAGGGATTTCTGGTAAATCCTGATACCCAGATCGCCCATACTTGCTTCAAGATGGTTTTTAACCAGTTTCAGAGATTCTGCGGACATTCATGCCACCTGAAGAACAGAGAAAACATCAATCCCCGAGCAGCTCATCGAACATCTTCTTCGCATATATCCCTGAGATGAGCGCGAACGTAGCTGCAAAGGCGATAGACAGGTCAGCAGCAGACAGGAAGAGGGAATCGAACGACTTTAAAAAAGATACCCTGATAAAATCGAACAGTATATAGGTCCCGATGCTGGCAATAAAAGCCGAGAGGAACAGCCAGAACTCGGTCGCACCTTTGGTTGATTCATACAATTTCCTGCCATAATACACGCAGATGACTGCTGCTATCAGGTTCACAGAGGATATTATATGGTAATAATCAGTGAAAACCATTCGCCGCCTCCCCGTCTAAATCCTTGAATATCCTGTAGGACGCATAAGCCAGTATTATCAGAGCCCCTGGGAGGATCAAATCCTTGAATGCCCCGAACAGCTCATGGTTATACGTCAGTTCCCCGATCCTTCCCAGACCGTACAGGAACATCATGTATATACCTACGCTGAAGATGGTCCAGCTTTCAAGACCGTATCTCACGAAAGTCGAGTTCACATAAAATCCCATAAGGTAGACGCACGCTGCAAATATGAACGATGAATAGAACTGGGTGAACAGACCTCTGTCAAGCCCCACATCGCTGCCGACCCAGAATATCCTGTTCTTTGCGATATCTTCCTCGGTCGCAGGGTACGTATAACCTGCCAGCAGGAACAGGATCAGGGATACAATTATCAGTATCATGAAGTACGTCGAGGGAGTAGAAGAACTGATATTCCTTGGATATGGCTCAGGGTTGTCTTTCCTGGTGGTTTTCTCGGCGGCTTCTATCGGTTTTGGCTCAGGCTCAGGACCGCTCCTGTTCGTGCTTTTTCCAGAGGTGTCCTCAGTGGGGTAAAGCAGCAGGCTCTGGTTCAGTATCTGTTCCTGGTTTACCTGGTTCCCCGTATCAGGGGCGCTCCCGAAAATATCCGCCAGAGGCTCCTGGTTTAGCGGCAGGTAATGGCTATCAGAGTTTGTTTCAAAAATACTCTCTATAGGACTTATATCCTGGCTGCCCACAACAGGGTTTTTCTCAACTGCTGCTGCTACAGGTTTTGGGGCGATGCCAGAACCATTCTCTTTTGTTGGCTGTATATTACCTTTATCAATGCTGCTTACTGCCTGCCCCTTCCTTTTGTCCCTGGTTTTTCTGGCCCCTTTCCCTTTAGCTGCTCTGTTTCTTTTAGTTCTGCTTTTAACAGGCTTCTTTTTTACAGCCTTTTTTTTCTTACCCGTTCCTCTCTTTACAGGCATTCTCTTAATCCTTGATCATATGTTTTAGACCAAGCCCTTCCAGTGCTTCTTTCATATCAGTTTCACTTGGCGTCATGAGATCGACAAATTCGGACAGCAGTTCATCCGAGACCCCCGATTCATCTTTAATAAGGTAGCTGATCTCCTGTTTCTGCATCGCTTTACTGATATCGCCTTTATCGCGTGTCTTAATGATATCGATGAACTGGTCAAGCTCGGACGGCATTGCCACAGTGATCCTGTCTCCGTGGAACTTGCGGTAGAGCCTCTCTTTCTCGATCAATTCCTTCAGTTCATCCTCCTCGAAACTCAGTTTTAACAGGCGTATGTAGTTTATAAAATCATTAATGTCCTTCTCATCAGGCTGCGGGTACCTTGCAAGGAAATTGCTTATCTCCTCATTGACCTTTTTCCTGCTAATACCGCTCTTGACATGCATCTTGACTTTTTCAATGATATCTTTCTCGACTTTTTTGGCATTGCCTCCGTATTTCATCGTCAGGTATTTTGCGTAGTCGGTAATATCGCTCTCTGTCGGAAGGGTGTTTTTAGCTAAAAAAGCATATATCTCTTTATCGATATCGCCGCTAAGTGAAGTCTCAGGCACATTTTGTTTTCCCGAAAGCTCGACTGCCACCGTCCTTAGCGAATTGCAGATATCTGTGGCTTTATGTTTTCCTGCAAGTACTCCTATGTTGAGTTCAATAAGGTCAATAAACTCCTTGAGGTCGCTGATGTTTGAATTATCGCCTATGTTTTTCTTTGCCTTTACTTTGCTGATGATATCATCTGATAACTCTCCAAAATTGACTTCAAGTACTCTGGTGCAGTAGTTGATGAACTCATCTGCTATAGCCATATGCTCTTCAATCCTATGATTTGATGTATCATACCGTTACTATATAAAACTATCACTATAATGATGATTATGATACTATATAATCATTATCAATTAAGTATATTTACCCCAAACGAGTATATATTAAAAATCAGTATATATATCATTTAATTGAGTCGAAGGATGCAACATGACAGCACGCGTATATACTATTGCCTCAGGTAAAGGCGGGACTGGTAAAACCACAACTACTCTGAACCTTGGCACCGCCCTTGCAATGCTGGGGAAGAAGACAATAATACTTGATGCCGATATCGGGATGGCGAACCTCGGTCTTTTGCTCGGTCTTGAGAAGTGCAAGATCACACTGCATGAGGTACTGAGCGGCAGTGCTAAAATAAACGAGGCGATCTACGATGGTCCGGCAGGTCTCAAGGTAGTGCCAAGCGGTTTATCGTTGAAAGGATTCCAGAGCGCCAGACCTGATAAATTGAAAGAGATAATGACTACCATCATTGAGGGCATGGATTTCGTACTTATAGACGCTCCTGCGGGCATAAGTAAGGACGGCGTTATTCCTCTTGCGGTCGCAGACAGTGTGATCCTTGTCGTGAACCCTGAGCTGGCATCGATGGCTGATGCGCTTAAAACAAAAGCGCTGACAGAGATGCTGGGAAGATCTGTAGAAGGAGTTGTCCTGAACCGCGCTGAGCTTGAAAAGACCGAGATCAACCGGAATAAGGTCTCAGAGCTTTTAGGAGTAAAAGTGCTTGAGATGATACCTGAAGATGCCAATGTGCGGCGCTCAGCAGCCTTCAAGTCGCCGATCGTGATACGGGCTCCGAAATCCCCGGCAGCCGTCGCGTTCTTGAGGCTTGCAGCGCAGATTGCAGGTGCGAAATTCCCGGAGAACATTGCAAAGGCAGAGAAGGAAGGATTCGTCGACCGCCTCGCCAGGTCTATTTTCGGAGGGAAATAAAGTGGATATACTTACGGTGGGTCTGTCTGTATTGCTGGTCGTCTCATGCGTGTTGATGTTCCTGATGCAGATACGGATCAAACAACTGCGAAAGGAACTCGATGATCTGCGGGACAGGGTAACCATTACAGGCGAAGAATTAATCCGCCTTGCCAGCGACATAGAAGATTTCAAGAAGATTAAGATATAAATATTATTATGGATGATATACGCGAAAGAGTGCGTGGATTCCTTGCTGAATTTACTTCACCAGGAGAAGAGGATATACAGAGGTTTTTAAGCGACATAGAATCTAAAAACCCGTCCCTGGATATAGGGGATTTTAAAAAGAAGCTGCGGAAGGTCATTGAACAAAGAGATGAGTTGAGAACTTACGAGAAGTATCTACCCTCTTTGAACGCTGATTCCCATGCATACAAAGAGCTTGACAGCATCCTGAGGGTTGCAAGAGAGGGACAAAAAAACCTGGGGGATATATCCAGCGTCTTAAAAAAGGCTGGAAGTTTTTTAGAGACTGTAAAAGAGAATAATAAAGAAAAAAAACCCGTTTCAGTGGCAAAACTACCTGTAGAAGTACCTGAGGTAAAGCAGAGCAGCGGCGCTGTTGAACTCGAAGAGATGCCCATAGAAGAAGATACTGAAGAGAGAAAAGATACGGCACCAAAGGAAGATGCGGGCGAGGGCATGGAAAAACAATCAAAAAAATCACGCAAGAAAAACAGGAAAGATAAAACAAAAAAACAGGCTGAGGAAGCTATAAAAATCGAAATGCCTGAAGAAGCTATAAAAACCGAAAAGCCTGAGGAGACCGCAGCCGCGCAAAGAATCACAATCGCAGATGAGAGACCCAGGCGTCCTGAAGAACCAGAGAAAATCGCCGCACAGGAACCCAATGTTACTAAAGTTCAGGAGGTTGTGCCTGTAAATCAGGAAGTTCCACAGCCCGTTGAGAGGGCACCTGCTGAAAAAGCTTTAGCCAGAGAGCCGGAGAAAGAATCTGAAGTTGATAAACAGAGCCCTCCACAGCCATCCCAGGAAGTAAAACTTGCCGTAGAGACGACTGATGAAATAAAGGCTGAAGAGACTGGAGAACTAAAAGTACAGGAAAAGGCTGGGGCGCAAGAAGGGGATTCACAGAAGCCTCAGGAAGCCGCTACTAAGACGGAGATACAGAATACAGCGGTGGGGACCGGGGCAGAGGATAAAGGCTCACAGCCGCAGCAGGAAGAGGGAAAGACCCCGCCTGATAGCGCAGAGATTCCCGATTTACAGAGAGAGATAGGGACTGAGCAGAATATTTTACAGCCCACCCAGGACGATAAAACTATTGCAGGAAAAATCGCTGAGGAGACTGGATCACCTGGGACTAAGGAAGAAAACTCCCAGAAGCCCGGAGAGGAAAAAGCTACCGTAGTAAGTGCCGAAGCACCGAAGATACAGGCAGAATCAGTTACGAAAGAAAGAGTATCCCAACAACCGGAAGAAAAGAAAGTGCCTGTAGAAGAAACTACCGGAGTAAAGGATAAAGCGGCAATAAAAGAAGATGCTGATAAAATGCCTGCGGATGGCCAGTCTGCTAAAAAAGAGAAAAAGCATAAAAAGAAAAAAGATGCTGAAGTCCCGGCAGAAATAAAATTAGATATTGGATTACCAGCGGATAAGGAGGCATCGCTTGAGAAAGCACAGGACTTTTTGCAGCGTCTTGAAATGGACGATACTAGGGACCTGTTAAAAGACCAGCTCACCCCGGAGAAACAGGCTGTCTTTGAGCTGCTTGAAGAGAAAATGCTGTCCGATGTCGAGACGCGCATCAAGAAGCTAAAAGAGATGCAATCCAACGTTCTTGAGGAGAAACCGCCCCAGACGCTGCTCGGGAAGATAAAGACATTCTTTACGAAAGAGGATGAGGCTATAGAGACCTATGATGTGGCTCTGCACGGTCCGCTTGTGACCTTTGAGGGCATGCAGGGCTTCAATGAAATAGAACGCTACTGGGTGAACGAACCGTATGCCTTCGTAGTGATACTTTTTGACCCCAATAACAACGCCTACCTCTATTATGTAGCAGAGCCGGCACTTTCCGAATTTGAGGATCTGTTCCTGAAAGAGATAAAGGACAGGCTCAAGGACGTGCTCCTTGTTGAAGATATCAAGGACGAGGGGGATAAGGACAAGACCTTGGTAGCCAAGGTAAGGCAGCTTGTAAAGGATTATGCGATCGATATTACGCCCATGATCCTTGAGAAGATACTGTACTACACCCGGAGAGATTTCATCAAATTCGGGAAATTAGATCCCCTTATGCACGATAACAGGATAGAGGATATCTCAGCGAACGGTCACGATATTCCCATTTACCTTTACCACAAGAAGTACACCAATATCCCGACTAATATCTATTACAACGAGAACGAGCTGAACTCCTACGTGATAAGGCTCGCGCAACGCTGCGGCAAGCATATTTCGATAGCAGAACCGATGATCGATGCTACCATGCCTGACGGCTCACGCATCCAGATGACGCTCGGTACCGAGGTGACTTCCCACGGCGCGACGTTCACTATCAGGAAATTCAGCGAGATCCCGATAACGCCTGTCGATCTTATAAACTGGAACACGTTCTCTGCAGAAGCGATGGCGTACCTGTGGCTCTGTATCGAGAACAACAAGAGCCTGATCTACGCAGGAGGAACAGCATCGGGTAAGACCTCCTCTCTTAATGCAGTATCCCTTTTCATACCTGCGCAGGCAAAGATAGTGACGCTGGAAGATACACGGGAATTGAAGCTGCCTCACCCCAACTGGATACCAGGCGTGACAAGGGACTCGTTCACTGCTGACGGAAGAGGCAGCATAGACATGTACGAGCTTCTCCGGGCAGCACTGAGGCAGAGACCTGAATTCCTGCTTGTGGGCGAGGTGCGAGGCAAAGAGGCGCTCACGCTCTTCCAGGCGATGAGCACAGGTCATACCACGTTCTCGACCATGCATGCAGACTCGGTAGCAAGCGCCATACACAGGCTTGAGAACCCTCCTATCAGCGTGCCCAGGACGATGATACAGGCGCTTAACATCATAAGCATCCAGTCCCAGACCTACGTGGGCGGGAAAAGAGCGCGCCGCAACATGAAGCTTGTCGAGATCACGGATATAGACCCCACGACCAGGAACATAAGGACTAACGACATCTTTGTCTGGGACCCCCTGACCGACAAATTCCCAAGGGTGGGAGAATCAAAGGCTCTCAATGAAATAATGATACGGAGAGGCTGGAGCCCGGCAGATCTGAGAAAGGAACTGATATACAGGCAGAAAATACTTGAGTTCATGGTAAACAACAAAATAACGGATTTCAATGCTATCGCCACAATCATCCACGACTATCAGGCGACGCCTGAGAAGGTCCTCACCAAGCTGAACATCACTTTATGAGAGATATATGGCAGAAAACAACCTGAATAAAACGATCGAACTATTTTTTGCAAAATTAAAAAGACTGCCGTTCGTTCTGCTCGGCGACAAGATCAAATCTCACCATGACAGGTACAGGGACCTGAGAAAGGCAATGCGCCAGGCGCGCATTCCTATGTCATACGAGATGTATATCTCAAACGCGTTATTTTATTCCATAATAATGGGTCTTCTGGGAGCGCTCATGGGTCTGATAGCCGCTTATATCCTTGTATCCTTAGTCGGGCTTCCGGACAGGCTCACACATCTTACGTTCTCCCCTTCGAGCGCCTGGCTGCTCAAGTACAGGAACATATCCATTTCGCTGATAATTACTATTTTCCTTACCTGTCTATTCGGCGGTATAACCTACATGCTCTTTATGGTCTATCCGAGTTTCATGGCTGGAGAAAGGAAAGGGCAGATCGATAAGAACCTGCCCTATGCTGTCACCTTCATGTACGCTTTAAGCCGCGGCGGCATGAACGTTATCGAGATACTGCGCTCTATCAGTAAATGCACAGACACATACGGGGAAACCGCCAGGGAAGTGGATGTCATCCTCCGGGATATGGATTTCTTCGGTAATGACCTGCGGACCGCGCTTCACAATATCTGTGAGATAACGCCGTCAGAGAAGTTCAGGGATCTTATGTACAACCTTCTTACAGTGATCGACAGCGGCGGTAATATTCCTACCTATTTCAAGGATAAATCAGAGCAATATCTCAACCACGCCAAGATAGAGCAGAAAGGATTCCTTGAAACTCTTGGTCTGATTGCGGAATCCTATGTCACGGCTTTCGTAGCTGGTCCGCTGTTCATAATCATCCTTGGCGTGATGATGTCGGTCATGGGTTCGGGCAGCGATGTAATGATATATGCGATAATATACGCCGTCATTCCTATCGGCTCCATGATGTTCGTAGTTATGATCAGCATCATTACCCCGGGAGCTACCGGAGAGGCGCCCCTTCTGCCTACGGAGAGCCTGGTGGGCGAAATAGCGGTCCCTGAAACGGCTGAAAAGGACACGTTCCTGAACTTCGTAAAATCAAGGGACACAATCAAGATAAAAAAGATGCTCCGCGACCCTTTGAAGCCTCTCAGGGAGCAGCCTTTATATTCTCTGGCAATCAGCATACCGATCGCTCTTATTTATCTTGTGATTTCGATCGTACAGGGGCAGAAATCGCCAAACCTTGTTGATTATATAGATGACAAAGTAGTTTTTGCTGTTTACATAATCATAATACCGCTGATCATATTCCACGAGTACAAGAAGGGGAAGGAGGATAAGATACAGTCGCAAATCCCCGATTTCCTGAAAAAGCTTGCCAGCACCAATGAGACTGGAATGACGCTTCGCGATTCTATCAAGCTGATGACGAGATCTGATATGGGGATGGGCAAGGAGATCAAGAAAATATGGAACGACATCGAATGGGGGATGGCTATCAATGAATCGCTTCGCAGGTTTGCCAACCGCATCAGGACACATATCGTGGCGCGCTCAGTCACCCTGCTGACAAAAGCGAATGAATCAAGCGGCGATATAGGCGAAGTGCTGACCGTGGCTGCAAGGGATGCCGCGGCTGAGCAGGAGTTGAAGAACGAGCGCAAGATGAGCATGTTTATTTATATAGTGATTATTTATATATCTTTTCTTGTATTTATCGGTATCATCTACATCATTTCCTCGACCTTCCTTGAGGAGATGGTAAAAGCAAGCGAAAAGGTATCAGCTTCAGGTTCGCGCGGCAGTACTATCAGGCTCACCCGGGACATGATGGGTGCGTACAACCGCCTTTTCTTCCACGGGGCGATGATACAGGGATTCTCCTCAGGGTTGATAGCCGGAGTGATGGGAGAAGGCAGTGTTCTCTCAGGATTGAAGCATTCCGTGATAATGATGACAATCGGCTATCTCCTGTTCACTTTGTTCGTATTGTGAATCCTTATAAATCCTGTCAAAAAAGTGACAGCAAGCCAGCCTTTATCACAGGAAAAGATAAGTACTGATTGCTCCCTGTCAGGTGTGATGGGAACGTTTAAACTCGTATCCGGATTCGAACCCAAAGGCGACCAGATAAAGGCTATAGAAGAGCTGAGCAAAGGGTTAGAACAGGGATTGAAGCACCAGACCCTGCTCGGAGTCACGGGCTCTGGCAAAACCTTCACAGTGGCTAACGTGATAAATAAGGTACAGAGACCAACGCTTGTTATCTCCCACAACAAGACCCTTGCAGCGCAGTTGTACTCCGAGTTCAAGGCATTCTTTCCAGAGAACGCTGTGGAGTACTTCGTGAGCTATTACGATTACTACCAGCCAGAGGCATACATCCCGCAGACAGATACGTATATCGAAAAGGACGCTTCCATAAACGAGGAGATAAACAGGATGCGGCTTTCTGCCACAAGTTCCCTGTTCGAGCGCCGGGATGTTATCGTGGTCGCAAGCGTCTCCTGTATATACGGCATCGGTTCCCCGCAGGAGTGGCTGGAGATGTCCCTCCGCATTGCAAAGGGTGAGGAGTGCCAGCGCAGGGTAATACTTTCAAGGCTCGTGGATATGCAGTACGAGCGCAACGATATTGATTTTAGTGCAGGGAAGTTCAGGGTGCGCGGAGATACGGTAGAGGTCTTCCCCTCATATGCATCAAGCGGCGTCAGGATAGAGCTTTTCGGGGATGAGATAGAGCGGATATCTGAGTTCGATACCCTGACAGGCAAAGTGCTGAAAGAGCGTGATGCTATCGTGGTATACCCTGCAAAGCATTTTGTAATGCCGCAGGAGAGGATAGAAGCCGCTATCGGGTCGATCGAATCTGAACTCAGGGATAGGCTTCGGGAGCTAAAATCTACAGGAAAGATACTTGAGGCTGCCCGGCTTGAGCAGCGCACGAAGTTCGATATCGAGATGATGAGGGAGATAGGATATTGCCAGGGGATAGAGAACTACAGCCGGCATATGGACGGAAGAAGGGCTGGTGAGCCACCGTACACGCTTCTGGATTATTTCCCGAAAGACTTTCTTATCGTAATCGATGAATCGCATGTCACGCTCCCCCAACTGCGGGGAATGCATGCAGGCGACCATGCAAGGAAGGATTCCCTTGTAGATTACGGGTTCAGGATGCCCTCTGCTTTTGATAACCGTCCCCTGACATTTGAGGAGTTCAGTGCAAGGGTGAACCAGGTACTGTATGTCTCTGCCACGCCTGCTGAGTACGAGTTGTCCCGCAGCGAGCAGGTGGTAGAGCAGATAATCCGTCCCACCGGTCTTGTGGACCCTGAGATCGTGGTAAAGCCTGTAAAGGGCCAGATAGATGACCTTATCGGGGAAATACGCGCGAAGACTGAGAAAAAGCATAGGATACTTGTTACGACTCTCACAAAACGGATGGCTGAAGACCTTACGGAATATCTTCTCGGCGTGGGTATCAAGGCGAGATATATGCACTCCGAGATAGAGACGCTTGAGCGCATAGAGATAATACGGGGGCTGCGCTTGGGTGAGTTCGATGTACTTGTTGGGATTAACCTGCTGCGTGAGGGGCTTGATATCCCTGAGGTAGCGCTTGTGGCGATACTGGATGCGGATAAGGAGGGGTTCCTGCGCTCTGACCGCTCGCTATTGCAGACCATAGGCAGGACTTCAAGGAACATCGAAGGCAGGGTGGTCATGTACGCAGACAATATGACGGGTTCGATGCAGAGGGCGATAGGTGAGACAAACCGCAGGAGAGCCATGCAGATAGAGTATAACCACGAGCATAATATTACGCCGCAGACCATCCGCAAGGCTGTGGAGAAGAGGGAGATAACCGGGGAGGCGCTTCCGCCGAAGGAGGAGTTATTCAATTACATCGTGGAACTTGAGGCTGAGATGCACAGGGCTGCGAAGAACCTGGAGTTCGAGCACGCGGCGGAGATACGGGACAGGATAGCGAAAGTGAGAAGAGAGACAGGATAAACGACAATATAAAGGTAAAGTTTTAAGTAGAGACACGAATATCAAAGGATTATGGCTACTCTGGCTGATGTTCTGAAGGCTATAAAAGAACTAATTACAGTAACTGAAAAGGTCAGGGAGAATACAGAGCGCATTGCTAAACTGGAAGAAAAAGTGGATAGATTGCACCTGGATATGGTAGAGATGCGCGGAGATACCAAAGCAATTTTAAACAGGGATTTATAATTCCGTGCGTATTGATGATCATTTTACATACTCCACATTCGGAATATCTTCAAACTCCACGTCGCCTGTCAGGAACCGAATAAATAAAAAATGAAATTATTAATTTTACATATCCAGACCAGCGGTTCTCACAGTCTTTCCGGTCGCCGTATATTGAAGATGGCGGTAATGTCGGGAAGCCCTTAATCATGAAAGCATGCTCCCCAGCACGAATATCTGTGTCCCAGTGCGAGATCGACCGCCGATTCGATCTGTTGCCAGGGATTACTCTCTCTTTGGACCCTTCTGGTTGGGGTCGTGGTATATCTGGGACTGGTAGTCAGTGCCAGGCCATGTACTTCTTTTATCTTCTGCCATTGCTATTCCTCCAATGTATTTTCTTTACAGGCTGCTGATGTACAGCACCTGCACAGTCATCTTTATCCTGATGCGAAATCCACTTTCTCCCGAACATGTACGGGAGCGGAGGTTTAAACTGTGGAGGTCCCGAAATACTCAGAAAAAATCCTTCTCTGTCCTGCTCTCAGTATTTCGGACATAGTGGAGGGGGACACATCAAAAATCCTGGAGAGATTGCGGAGGCTTATCCTCTTTGGATACTCATAGTACCCGTTGCTGTACGCAAAATGGAGTATCTCCTCCTGCCTCAGGGTAAGACCTGATGCGCCTGAGGAGCCTGATATCCTGGTCAGATGGACCTCGCATTTGTTTTTTTCCAGAAGGTAGACCAGATCGTGTATAGTGCTGTTGTTCTCTGCTGCAACAGCCCATTCAAGCCATCCGTCGCTTCTTGACTTCGATGAGACCATGAAGCAATCGGACTGCTTCAGGGCTATGCAGGCTGCGCATTTGTCAATAACGACCTCCCCCATGACCGCACGGTCGGATTCGCGCGTGAAATTGGCTCTTACCACGTCCTTACGGCTCCGTATCCTGTTAAGTATATTATCCAGGTTCTCGTCCGAACTCAGCCTGACCAGACCTCTTCCGCCACGCGACTGATATGGCACGCAGCCAAAGACCCTGATATCCACTCTGTGCTCATTAATCAATTGCATCATCCAGTTATCCGGGATCTTAAGTCGCAATGATGCCCATCTCATGCGGGACCACTCTTACTTTAATGCATAACAGCGTTGTTATTTAACTTCTGTTTGCGTTACATAAATAAGTTTTGTATTTAATCTGAACAAATATGATGTTATGTATAAAATCCAGTGAATTATAGCGTCCGCATGACCATTCGTTATTCTTTTATAGCATCATGCCATTTTCGAAAATACGGAGCAATTATGATGGACTTAACAAAAATGAAGCCAGGCATACATAAATCAAAGGGCGGGCTTATCAGGTCGTTTGTGACCGTAGAGAACGGCATGATTAAAGATATAACCATCTCAGGAGATTTTTTCCTCTTCCCCGAAGAGGCTATCTTCAAGGTACTTGAGCAATTAAAGGGAGCACCTGTGAGCCGCGAGGAGATACAGAGAAATATCGAAGAGACCTACCTGAGAGAGAACATCCAGTCCCCAGGGACATCGCCTGCCGATTTCACCGAATCCATAATGAAGGCGCTGGAGGGATAGGTATGGAAGAATGGCGTTTCATAGATTTCGGGCTTGTGGACATACGCGATATGATGGCGATGGACGAGGCAATACTGAAAGGCGGCGAAGGTAATACCTTCTTTTTCTGGACGCCCAGGAAATCCATAATCCTTGGATTTTTCCAGAAGGCTGAGGTGGAACTGGACCTGACGCAGTGCGGGGATTATACCATAACACGAAGGATAAGCGGGGGCGGGATAGCGTTTTCGGACGACAGATGCAGGCAGATAAACTACGGCGTTGTGGGGACGATAGATAATGACCTGTTCCCGCTCGATATCATTGAATCGTACAAGCAGGTATGCGGCGTCCTCATAGATACCCTCACCCACTACGGCTTGAACGCAGCCTTCCGTCCAATAAACGATGTTGTGGTGGACAACAAAAAGATATCGGGCAATGCCCAGACGCGGTGGGAGGGGAAGCTTCTCCAGAACGGGACCCTGCTGCTTGATTTTGATATTGAGGAGATGCTTAGGATATCCAATATCCCGAAAGAGAAGTTCCTGGATAAAAAAATAGCATCCATAAGGGAAGGTCTTACCTGGCTTGACCGGGAACTTGGAGAGGTGCGCAGTATGGAGGAGGTACAGGAGATCATGAAAAAGAAGTTTGAGGAGCGCTTCCACATCAGGCTTAGAACCGGAACCCTGAGCCTGGAAGAAGAAGAACTCACGAACAGTCTCAAGCCCAAGTATTACTCGCCTGAATGGGTCTACCGCTGATGGATTACGATGTTATTGTGGTGGGCGCGGGACCTGCTGGGTCGGTTACAGCCGCAGCTGTGGCACAGGCGGGATACCGCGTACTTGTGCTGGAGAAGAACGCCTCGTGCAGGTCGCCGTGCGCCGGGTACATCAGCCGCACCATTAATATGGATGTACAGGATGGTTCTGTTGTCCAGTCCGAGATAATAAGGATGCGCACGTATTTTCCCGACCTGTCTTTTCATGATTTCGGACTGAGCGGTTTAGTTGTTGATAGACCGCGGTTTGATCTGGCTCTTGCGATGAGAGCGAAAGGCTTTGGCGCTGAGATCAAATGGGATTCGCCGTTGACAGGCATTTCACCGCATGAGGTCAAATTCCGCAACGGGATTGCAAGCGGAAGGATCATCGTCGGTGCTGACGGCGTTTTTTCAAAGACCGCGTCACTCATGGGATTGCAGCAGCAGAGGTTCGCAGCATGCGCCCAGTATCACTTAAAAGGGATAGAACCGCTGCCGGGAGCATGCGAGATATTTTTTAATGCGGATTACGCGCCCGGAGGGTATGTATGGATATATCCGACTGGTGAAGATTCGGCAAAAGTCGGCGCTGGCATCACTAGAGGAATAAAATCGCCGCGGGAGTACCTGGAGGATTTTATCTGCAATTCCCAGGTCGCAGAAAGGCTTGGCGGCATAAAGACAGAGTTCATAACCGGCGCGCTGCCGATAGGGGGGCTGAGGGAGAGGCTCTGCTTTGGTAACGTACTGCTTGCAGGCGACAGCGCGGGCATGGCTGATCCGGTCACGGGCGCGGGTATCAACAATGCGATGCTGGCAGGGGAGATCGCAGGAAAAACGATAATAAAAGCCCTGGAGAACGATGATATCGGGCTTCTTGAGAAATACGAAACAGGGATTAGACGATTGCTCGGAAAGCCCCTGTCCAGGGCGCTTGAGAAAAGAAAAAGGCTGGATGCATGCTGTAGCTCAAATGAAGTGTTACAGGAACATCTGCCTGAGGTGTGGGTGACTTTTAAGCAGTACTGGGAATGAGGACAGCGTTCACGCTGCCTTCCTGCCCGGGTCTGTTAGTCACGCGAGCGCTTCCGATCTCTGTTTTGATGATAGCGCCCTTTGTCAGGATGTTGCGCCTGACGTAGTGTATATTGGCTGGATTGCCTGATACTGTCTCTATCTTGACTTTCTTCGCTACCTTTGTATTCGGGTCTGTGACCACTGCTGTATCCGTTCTTAAGAGGCGTACTTTTTTCTCTCCGCCCAGGGTCTTTACGGTTTTCCTGATCGTTTTGCCAAGGAGGGTATTTGCTTCCTCGCCGCCGAGCTCATATCTTCTTTTGCCTCTTGCGCGGATTATTCTTCCGCCTGTATATCTGCGTCTTGATTTGCCTTGCCATCTCATAATTATCCTCTAATCGTAAGTTAATGGAAGTTCTCCTTTTTACGCAGTCCTGTAATAAAAGCTTTCGCTCTAACCTTGCCCCGGATTCTCAGACAAACAGGTTTAGCACTAACCTTATAACCTTGCCGAGCATATTGGTTTCATCAGTGGATATTTATAAAAATTATAATTACCGATAAATATGATCTTCGAAAAAATCCCCACAGTTCCCACGGCAGAGGAGCTCCTTGACAAAGCCTTCCGCCGCGCTGCGCGCGCCAAGCACGGAAAACGGATATTGGACCGCGCATCCAAACTCAAAGCCGAGGAATCTATGCTGCTCACGGCAGCCAATATACTCAGCGATAACCTCATAAACGCAGTTAAAAAATTCCCGAGCTTTGACCAAATGCCGCTTTTTTACATGGAGCTTGCAGATATTCTTGTGGGTATCGAAGAGATGAAGATGAACCTTGCATCTATACAGTGGGCAGGGAACAAGATAAACGAGATGGCAAGAAAGTATGTCGGAATGATGCGCGATGCCGAAGATGCGAAAGTGGTGCGGAAACAGGCGTTCGGCAGGATATCTTCTATCGTGAACAGCATCGACGGCAGCCTGCGCTTTCTTAATGAGGCGCGGAACAAGCTCCGAAAGCTTCCCGACATCAGCGAGGCACCGACAATAGTGGTCGCAGGCTATCCCAATGTGGGCAAATCCAGCTTCGTGGCGCTTGTGAGCAGCGCGCGGCCTGAGATCGCCTCTTATCCTTTTACCACGAAGGGGCTGGCTGTGGGGCATTTTATAAGAAATGGAGTCAGGTACCAGGTCATAGACACGCCGGGGCTGCTTGACCGCCCTCTTGAGGAGAGGAACGAGATCGAGCTCCAGGCGATATCCGCGCTCAAGCATGTTGCAAAGGTGATACTGTATATTATTGATCCTTCTGAGACCTGCGGCTATACGCTTGAAAAGCAGATGCACCTCCTTCAGGAGATAAAGAAGGAATTCGAGGTGCCGATACTGGTCGTGGCGAATAAAGTCGATATCTCTAAGCCTGTGGAGGGTGCCGATATGAGCATGTCCACACTTACCAGAGAAGGTGTGGATGCAGTGCTTGACAGGCTTCTTGAGATGTTCCGCAGCGGGGTAAGCTCCTGATTGCACCAGCATAAAATCAATCCCCTGTGCCTTATTTATATGGTATGTTACGTAGCTCAGGGAATATTACTTTCACCCCGCTCTCAGTAGCTTTATATCTTCACAGGTGATAGTTTAGTTTGCCTCTCAAATAAAATAAAACAAACAAGAGGCTTGAGGAAAAATATGAGCGAAATAGCAACAAAGATAGAAGCCCGATTTTCAGAACTGGGCGTAAAAGTAAAGACAGATGAGATCGAAACAAGGCTGGACCAGTTAATAAACAAGTTCAAGGTTCCGGCTGAAGAAGCGCGCAGGAACGTAATCAACTATTTTCTGAAGCAGCACAATATCCCGAGGACTGAGTTCTTTGCGCAGCGGGAGACGCAGGTAGTAAAGGTATCCGACATCAAAGAGGACGGCAAATGGGTGACCCTGCGGGGCAAAATCGTGAAGCTCTGGGAGAGCAACCACGAATCAGTTTCACAGGTGGGACTGCTTGGAGACGAGTCAGGGACGATACGGTTCACAAAGTGGACGAAGGCTGCGCTGCCGCAGGTTGAAGAGGGCAAGAGTTACCTGTTCAAGAACGTTACCACTTCGGAATGGCAGGGACAGTTCAGTATCAAGCTCAACAGGACAAGCGAGATACTGCCCATAAAAGAAGATATCGAAGTGGGCTCAACGCCTGTCGAGTACACAGGCGCCATCGTGGATATCCAGAGCGGCTCAGGCTTGATAAAGAGATGCCCTGAGTGCAACAGGGCGCTGGTGAAAGGCGCGTGCGGAGAACACGGGAAGGTGGACGGGATATACGACCTCAGGGTAAAAGCGGTCATGGACGATGGAGAGAAGGTGCAGGACATACTGCTGAACAGGGAAGTCACTGAAAAACTGACCGGGATCACGCTTGAGAAAGCCAAGGAGATGGCAACAGAGGCGCTTGACCAGTCCGTGGTTCTTGATGCGATAAAACGGCAGCTTGTAGGCAGGTATTTTGCCGTATCAGGGACAAAGCTTGACAGGTTCATACTCGTGGACACGATCAGCCAGGATGTAAAGCCAATAGAAGAGGAGATAAAGAAGCTTTTGTCTTCAGCAGCCTCGCCGGTCGCGCAGGAGGCGTAAACCATGGCAGAGAGTGGATCAGGATTTGTCAGAGAAGTAGCTCACCGCATATTCGCAGCAGAGTTCAAGGAATCTAACTTACAGGCAAAGGAAGGGCAGGACCAGTATTCTCCTTCATATCTCCTTACCCCGACAGGGGCCAAATGCAATCGGGTGTTCATAGTGGGCACGCTGACGGAGAAAGAAGATGTCGGGACGGACAACGAGTTCTGGCGCGGGCGCATCGTTGACCCCACGGGCGCATTCTTCGTAACCGCAGGGCAGTACCAGCCCGAAGCCGCGCAGGTGCTTGCGAAAGTGACGCCGCCTGAGTTCATAGCGGTGATAGGCAAGCCCAACACCTTCACCACCAAGGAAGGCAACATGCTGACCTCCATAAGGGCAGAGTCGCTGCAGATCGTGGACGCAGCCACGCGGGACAGGTGGGTCCTGGACGCGGCAAAGCACACCATGGCGCGCCTTGAGAAGCTGAAGGGCAATGAGCCTGATGCTGTTAAGGCGAGGGAGCATTACTCTACTAATGTGGAGACATACAGGGCGATGGTGGCGCAGGCGCTGGAGACGGTGAAGGCGAAGTAAAGAGGGTACTGGGGTGCCCTTTATTTTTAAAAGAAAGACAACTGAATGAGGAATATCAAAGGTCTACTTATGAAACAATATGAATTTTATGAAAAATTAACCCAACTTGTTTACGAATCTTTAGTTCCCATAATAATCCTTGCGAGCATGGCCGTTGTAGGTTCAATTTTAGATTTCTTTTTAGGAGGCGAGGGCTGGTTTAAGTATATATTTGCTGGTGTAGGTGGTGTTCCTTTGTTAATTATCTATTATGTTAAAAAGGGGAAAAACTATATTGTGGAAAATATCAACAGCAAAGGTAGAAAGGCCAGAACAGACAATAACTTTGGCAGAATACTTATAAAAATCGCCGCAATATTAGCTATTTTCATGATTTTGGTGCTAATAATTAAATATATTTTTGAAAGACGGCAATATAATATCAACTAAACCGGCAAAGCCTGAGTGCATGTTAAAGGAGGAACGCGCAATAATATAGAAGGATTCTGTTAAGATGTCGTGGGATACTTCTGGCTGTTAACCATCGTGGGATGAAATCAACTTTAGATATCATGAACATTACTTTATATAAATTGGTGAAAAATTATGAGCAACGATAAATTAAATGAGAAACTTAAAGAAATAAAAAGCTGGTGTGAATCGAACAATATTTACATATTTGAAGGAATTATTGAGAGAGAAGACTTTCAGGTAATAGAGTGGTCAGTAAAAAGGGATACGGATTGGCAAAAATTTATACAAATAGCACAA
>JAPMTX010000036.1 GCA_026552855.1 Candidatus Methanoperedens sp.
AGAGCTTGATGATATCGAGCGCAAGATAAGGCAGCTTGAGATCGAGCGCCAGGCAGTGAAAAAAGAGAAAGACCGTTACTCGAAAGAACGGCTTGAAAAGATAGAAAAAGAGCTCTCTGATTTGAAAGAGCAGAGCAAATCGATGAGAGCGCACTGGCAGCTTGAGAAAGATGCCATCCAGAAAATAAGGAAGATAAAAGAGGAACTCGAAAAAACGAGGATGGCTGCTGAAAAAGCCGAGCTTGAGGGCAATCTTGAGAGAGCATCCGAACTTCGGTACGGTGTACTGATCAACCTGCAAAAACAGCTTGATGAGGAAAATAAAAAGCTGACAGAGCTTCAAAAAGACAGGAAAATGCTCAAGGAAGAAGTGGATGAGGAGGATATAGCCGAAGTCGTCTCAAACTGGACTCACATTCCTGTAAGCAGGATGCTTGAGAGCGAGACGCAAAAACTCGTGCATATGGAAGAGCGCATAAAGCAGCGTGTTGTGGGGCAGGATGAAGCAGTAACTGCTGTTGCTAACGCGGTCAGGAGAGGGCGCGCAGGGCTGTCTGACCCAAATCACCCCATAGGCTCTTTCATGTTCCTTGGTCCTACAGGAGTGGGCAAGACCGAACTTGCAAGAGCGCTTGCTGAATTCCTGTTCGATTCCGAAACTGCGATGATACGGCTGGACATGAGCGAGTATATGGAAAAGCACACAGTGGCGAGGCTTATCGGTGCGCCTCCGGGCTACGTCGGGTACGAAGAGGGCGGGCAGCTCACAGAAGCAGTGAGACGGCGCCCGTATTCTGTCGTATTATTCGATGAGATCGAGAAGGCGCATCCTGATGTGTTCAACGTGCTGCTCCAGATACTGGATGACGGCAGGCTCACGGACGGTCACGGGCGCACGGTGGACTTTAAGAACACGGTGATAATTATGACATCCAACATCGGGAGCCAGTGGATATTCGAGCTTGGGGATAAAGAAGAAAAGATGAGAGAGAAAGTAATGGAACTGGTGCACCAGCAATTCAAGCCTGAGTTCCTGAACCGCCTCGATGATATCATTATCTTCCATTCGCTGAAGCTCCCGCAGATCATGAAAATCGTGGACATCCAGTTCGGGATATTGAGCAGGCGCCTTGCTGAGAAAAAGATCAACCTTTCCATGTCTGAAAAAGCAAGGGATCTCATAGCAAAGATAGGCTACGACCCTCTGTACGGCGCGCGACCTATCAAGCGGACGATACAGCATACGATCCTTGACCCACTTGCGATAAAGGTACTTAACAAGGAGTTCTTGGAAGGGGATTCTGTGGAAGTTGATGTTGAGGATAATGAGATTGTGTTCAGGAAAATATAGGTATAGGTATTTTGTTAAGGGTTTCAGACGAAATTGAAAGTAGCAGTAGAGTTATATCTTGGAAGATGATATTCATCTTTCAATGCTCTTAAAAACAAGGGAATAAATAAAACACATGACTACGAATGCATGGTTTACCCGTATAAACAAACAGTACCTGGCTGTTATTCTTGCACTTTTGCTTTCATTTATAATCAGGATATATCTTTCACAGTTTGACGGATACAAGGTCGATGTATTAGACTTTAAACTCTGGAGCCGTACAGTTTATTATAACGGCATTTTGAATTTTTATTCCAGTACCTGGTCAGACTATCCTCCATTTTACATGTACGTTCTCTGGATAGTTGGAGCTTTGTATAAATTATTATTTTCTTTTTCTTTTAATATCGATACAACCCTTTTTACTATCTTAATAAAAGCTCCGGCAAATATAGCGGATATTGCGGCTTCATTTTTAATATTTTTAATTGTGAAAAAATACTCAGGGTTTAATTCAGCTTATTTAAGCATGATATTTTATGCATTCAACCCTGCAATCATATACAATTCTGCAATATGGGGTCAGGTAGATTCAGTTAATACTTTATTCATTCTGCTTGCCCTTATGCTCATAGTCTCAAATAAACCGGAGCTTGCGGGCGCTTCTATGGCAGTTGCCATTTTAAGTAAACCCCTGAGCCTGGTAATCTTACCTTTCATTGCAATTTTAATTATAAAAAACCAAAAACCCCTGGTGCTTGCAAAAACTTTTGCGGCATCTGCATTTGTATTTATAGCTCTGGCGCTGCCTTTTTATTTGAAAACTTCATTATATCAATTAATAAAAATATATACTTCAGGTTATAGCTATTATGCGTACAATTCCATGAATGCTTTTAATTTCTGGGCTTTACTGGGTTTCTGGAAACCGGATGACACCATTTTCTTGTTCTTAAGCTATAGAATATGGGGTTACATTTTATTTGGCTTATTATTCGTGTATGTAGCATATCTTACCATTAAAAATAAAGATGATAGATCAATTTACTTCGCCACAGCGGTTTTATTTTTCGGATTTTTTATGCTTTTTACCCGCGTACATGAAAGGTATATTTTCCCGATGTTCGCCCCTCTTGCTATTGCAGCGAGTCTTAACAGACGTTTATACTATGTCTATTGGATCATGACATTCACTTTTCTGTTCAATCTTCATTTTGTATTACTATATTTAAACAACAATCAGTTTATTCCAGATGGGGATCCCTACGTGTTGCTTACTTCAGGAATTAATTTGACCGTATTTATCTATACTTTGTATTGCTTCTCAAGGAATCAAGCGAAATTGAATTCAAATGATATACCCTAAAAGATCCAGCTGCTCAACCATCTATGGGCATTGGTGAACTGCGAAGATACCGGGTATGCGGACAATAGCGGATAGAAATATACGAATAAAAGCACGACGGCGGCAAAATACGCAACCACCATATATTTATATTTATTATCCTTATACCACAGTATATTTAGCCCATATACAATTGCAAATATCATGAATGGAACATTCAGAAACATATGGTACAAAAATAAAACCCTCCCGATAAATAGATATGGAAGCAGTTGTAAAAGAAATGCAACGGTTATAAATCTGGCAGTACTGTCTTTTTCTTTTACCCATCTCCATGCTGCAAAAAACAGAAATGGTATACTTGCCCACCAGATTGCAGGATTCCCGATTGCCACGATATTGGATACCGTGTTTTCAAATGGATTGCTCAGATTGTATATCCAGACCGGCTTTATCATAAAAATCCAGCTCCACCAGGGGGAGCTGAACGGATGGGTTGCAGTGAGAGTTTCATGATATGTCAGCATATTCTGCGAGTATCTGAGAACCATACTCAGTCCGCTTCCTTCCCCTGGTATGCCCATGATCGGGGTGTAAGACAACGCATAAATAAAGAAGCTAATAACTACAAACGATATGAACATAAAGAACAGCGGGGTCAGTAGAAACGGTTTGAAGAAGTTCTTTCTCAGGCGTTCTGCCTTTTTCAACTCATCTCTTTTCAACAGTAAAAATAAAACCATAACTGCTATAGCCCCAAAAAGTGCAGTCAATTTAACCGAAATTGCCAGTCCAAAGAATATCCCGGATAGAAGAAGAGGAGTGTATGCGTTCTTCCAGCCCTGCTTGAAAAATTCTCCCCTGTAATACATATAAAAAAAGTAAAACATAAGCAGCATGAAAGTGGACAATATGACGTCTATCATTGCAATCCTGGAAAGTACGAAATGCATGCTTTCAAATGCTATAAGAAAAGCGCATGAAAATCCCCCGAACCTTGTATTGAACATCCTCTTCCCGAAGATATACATTACAGGGATCATGATAGCGCCAAAAATCAGCGGTACGATTCTCCATCCAAAGGCGTTAAGGCCAAATATCAGAATGCCCGATGCTATAAGAAGTTTCCCAAGCGGAGGATGGGTATATTCGAACGGTCTTTCGTGCATTAAATGCTCATAAGCAGTTCTTGCAAAATATATCTCATCGAATATCGCTCCTGTGAGGTAAGAGGGAGGGTCTTCGATATTGTTCTGCTCATCCACCAGATTGGATAACGATCTGTTCCCTGTATTGCAATTATCGGATTCACAAACTATGCTGTCTTTTGATATCGGTATTTTTTTGTAATTCCCGGTATACATCACGATTTCATCCAGTTCACCGCCCGGGGAGGCAGCAACGAATCTGAGATATCTTGTAGTTGAATTCACCGGGATGCCCGACCAGGATAGTACAAAATTCTCTTTACTCAGATTGTATAATAGACTCCAGTTATTTGGTGAACCTGAGTATATTTTATAATCGATTTTTGGCAGGTTTCCCTGGAACAGATATACGTAATCTACAGTGTATTCGTTCTTGAAATCGATATAGAAACTTTCATTTATCTGCACGGGCGTCCAGCCGCTCCGGGGCGTATTCAGTGAGCCCATATTCCAGATTCCAGGAAAAAAGAAAACCAATATCAATAGACTGCATATCACCGCGTCTTTTTTATCGAAGCTGACTCCGGCTGTCTCTCCTGCAAGTGGTTCAGGTTTGGATTTTCTGTTTTCACTTTGCTTTGCCGGCGGGGATTCTTTTCGAATCGATGGTTGAAGAATCTTAGTCCCTTTATTCTTTCTGCCCATGTATCTAATTCTCAATACGCATAGCAATAATTAAATATATGCATATATCAGAAACAATATCCACAAAAATGATCAGGATTTAATATGAAAATAAACGACCTGATACTCAAAACAAAGTATATATTCTCTTCTAAATATTTTCTTGCAGCAGCTTTAGGCGTTTTCTCTATTTCGTCACTTTTTTCAGGAAATATAGGCTTTGTGTATGCTATTTTTCTCACTCTTTTTCTCCCCGGTTTTGTTTTTGTAAACATTTTTTTAAAAGATCTTGAGACCATCGAAAAGCTCGTCCTGACTTTATTCTTGAGCGTTCTTTTATCGACCCACCTGGTTTACTGGCTATCTCTACTTCTGGGCTATTCAAAAATCTCCATTGTTCTGGCAGGTCTGTTCTTCGTACCGGCTATATTTTTTATCCATCTGAAAAAGCCCGATTTTCGTCTTTTAAAGCACCCTGCCCTCCTGGCTGCAATTGGGATTTTTATCGTTTTCTATATCGTTCTCTCAGGTTCAATCTGGGTCGCCAGGGGAAATGAAATCCTTCTTACAGGGTCTAACTGGCAGGATACACCGATGCATCTTGGAATAATCGAGAGCCTGAACCAGGGCAACTTCCCGCCCCAGATGCCTTACTACTCGGGAGTAAGGATGACCTACCATTACTTTGTGGATTTCCACACCGCAATAATCGAGAAAATGGCTGATACATTCAATCCCCGTCTTCTTGTCTTCCTTAACAGCCTCTTTGCCTCAATTTTTGCACTTGCTGTCTATGCACTGGCAAATTACATTACGGGGAGTTCCCATGCTTCCATCTTTGCCGTAATCATGGGCGTTTTTGGAGGCGGCTTCAGTTACATCAGATTTTTTAATGCGTTCTTATCTAACAACTGGAGCAGGTTCTCGGATCTATTCCAGCAAAATTATGCCATGGAGTGGAAAAAGTTTTTCCAGATCGTGCCTGTCTTTGACAGCCTGCTCCAGTCCAGACCCCAGATGATAGGCTTGACCGGACTTGCAATTGCAGCATATTTTCTATATCGTGGGTTCATCGAGAAGGATGCCAGGAAGATGGCCCTGGCAGGGCTGATAACAGGTCTCCTCTTTCCGTTCCATGTGACGGCTTTTATTTCCCTGGGATTAATATTCTTACTCCTTGCCCTTTATCTTTTACTCCAGAGAAAGCTCTGGCTCAGAGGGTCCTTAATTTTTCTGATTCCCGTTCTCCTGTCGCTTCCTTTCATTCTCGTTGTTGATGCAGCAGTAAGATCGCATTTATCTCTTGATCCCGGATGGTGGGCACCGGATAAATCCCCCTCAGGCTTAATCCTGTTTTATATTGGCAATCTCGGCATCCCCTTTGTTATTTCTTTTTTCTTTCCAATATTTCAAAGAAGGCACGTGTTCTTCATATACTCCTGGATCATTTCCATGTTCCTGCTTCCCAATATCATCTCCTTCACACCCGAATCGTTTGATATGTACACATTCTTCCACTTCATGTGGATTCCGGTGGCAGTAGCTTCAGGAATTCTCCTTAAAGGACTATATGGGAAAAAATTTCGTACTGTAGTGGCAATCTTAATCGTCTTTTCTGTTATCACCCCTTTCCTGGATGCTGCCTGGAATCTTTCGGTAAAATATCCGGGCTACAGTCTTGCAGAATACAAAGCCGGTATCTGGATCAGGGAGAACACGCCGCAGAACTCGGTCTTCCTTGAGGAGACTGGCATCCATTCGCCTCCATCCCAGATTGGAGGAAGACTGGAGATAATGGGCTACGGCACCTGGGCATACGGTCACGGGTATGACATCTGGACAAGGGACGCCGACATAAAACTTGCATTTTCGGGGACTAAAGATGAGACATTGAAGGTGGCTGCAAAATACAATGCAAGTTATGCTTATATTGGAAGTGAGGAGCTAAGAACGCATTCAGATGTGAAAGAAAAGTTTGATCGTAATTTTGAGAATGTTTATTCTGATGAAAAGGGTGGGATCTGGATATATAAATTGAATACTTTTTAAGGGTATTCGTTTGAAAGTTGTTAGAGTGAAGTTCGAAAATAACCGCAATATCCATGAGAAAAAACCGCAGATAACCACAGATGAACGCAGATTTGTAACGCTGCATCTGTATTTATCGGCGTCATGCCCGCAGCTCGGGGTTTCATCCGCGGTTAATATTTTTCTACGATGAGATCATTCGAAGTTAGGCGGAAGATTATGGAAACTCACTCCACCTTTACCTCTTTTTTCTCCTTGACCTCTTTCTTTGGCATTTTTATCTCAAGAATCCCGTTCTTGTACGAAGCCAGGGCATTATCCGCATCTACCGGCGATGGGAGAGTGATCGCGCGATAATAACTCCCGCTGCGCATTTCCCTGTACACATAGCCTTTTTCTTTCTTCTCCTCTTCCTGCTTTGTCTCTGCCGATATCTCAAGACTGTCTTCGGTCAGGTTTATTTTGATATTCTCTTTCTCAATCCCCGGCATCTCAGCCCTGGCAATAACCTCCTTATCGGTCTCAACGATATCGATGGAAGGCTGCCTGTATTCAGCCGGCAATGTCTCCCCGCGCTCGCCTGAAGGCAAAAGCTGTCGCCGCGGTCTTCCCCAGAATTCCTCGAACATCCTGTTCATCATTTCTTCGAATCTTCTGAATTCATCCCATTGATCTGCCATTACTAACTACCTCCACTATAAATGTTTTTAATAATCGTATTTAAAATTAACGTTTGGGCGGGCTGTGGGACTGAAATGGACTATAGTTTCATTTTACAATACGTTTAGTAATTATCACGTAAACCCTTCTTCCAATATACTTTCTCGGAACGTCAGCTTTTGCTGAAGTTCCAAGTGGTGTTACGACTCTCTCCAGAAAGCCCTATATTTCGCTATCCTTCGGTGTATTCCCTGGTTTTAATCGGAAATGAACACGGATGACACGGATCGGACGGATTTTTCCATTATTCTCGTGTGGATCCACGTCATCCGTGCAATCTGTGTTATACCACCATCTTTATCCCCCAAGCGTCATTACAACGCCCGTGATCACTGCACCCACACCCATCATAACAGCACCAGTCTGGAGCTTATTTCTTCCCACATAGCCTCCCCACCTGTAGCCGATGGCAAAGAGCATGATAAGTCCGATAGCGCTGGAAAGTCTCATTGCCCAGACGCCGTCAAGGAACAGGAACGGTAGAAGAACGGGTATCCCGGATATGAAAACGAGCGTGCCGGCAGCAACTCCGCCAAGGATATCATCCCTGGTCGCATGGGTACGGTTTTCCACAGGCTTAAGGCGCACCAGGATGTGCTGGGCGACCTCATGTTTTTCGCGCTCGCCTAAGGTATCCACAATTGTACCCTCAAGCTCTTCTTTTATCTTCCTGAGATCGCACCCTACCCCTGTGCATGTGGAAGCCTCCTGCGCAGCCAGTGCAATCCTCCCCCTCTCAAGAAGGTTGGTGTAGACATATATTATGCCATCCACGAGACCCCATGCAATGCATGCGCCTATTCCTGCGCTTAGGACTACTCTTCTTGAGCCGGTCTCAAGCCCGACAGTACCTGTGATTGCCAGTACCATGATCAATCCGAAAAGTACTTCGGAATGGCGGTCCGAAGGCGATAGGTATGCACGGAATTTCATCATATAAGCCACCGCACAATCTCAGGGATTGCCTTTAATTTTCCTGTACAGGTATATCAGCATTGCCTTTTATCCAGGGCAGGAACAATATGGCAGGAATGCAATTATACAATAAAGGGTAACTTATGGACGAGACCGATAAAAAGATAATGGATCTGTTACAGCAGGACGGAAGACTGGAAGATATGGAGATATCCCGCAGGATAGGGATATCCAACGATACAGTCAAACGTAGAAGGAAAAAACTCGAAGAAACCGGTTACATTAAAATCCAGGCAAATATCAATCCGCGCAAGCTCGGGTATACGAACGTCTTTTTCCTGGGAATAACCCTGGCTCCAGGCAAAGATGTCAGAAAAATAGCAGAAAAACTGGCTTCTATGAAAGAGTTCTTTTTTGTGGCACTTTCCCTGGGTCCTACCCATGCCATAGTTGCTGCGTGCATTGCCAGAGAGCAGACCGCCCTCAATAAACTGGTCGAAGAACTGAGAACGTGGAAAGAAATAGAGAAAATCGAAACCAATATCATTTACGAAGTCCTGAAATCGGGGTACCACGATATTCCTGTGGAAGCCCTTTAATCCGGGCAATCGATATCGATCATACCTGTATCTTTGAGAACAGATAGCCTCCGGTTACAAGGAACAGAGCTGAGACACCGGCAAGCACAACAAAATCAATGCCGAAGCCAAAATATATCTGACCTACGAATGCGCCTCTTAGACCATCCACGCCGTAAGCGAGCGGATTCAGGCTTGAGAACAGGATAATAGCTTGCGGTAGACCTTGAAGCGGGAACAGTGCGCCTGATAAGAAAAAAAGCGGCATGACCAGGAAATTCATGATCATCTGGAATCCCTGCATATCTTCCAGGAGCGATGCTATGGCAGTTCCCATAGCAGTAAATAACAGGGCGATCAGTGCCATTATTAAAATCGCTACCGGCAATAGTATATAATTGGTCGGCCTGAACCCTGCAACAATTGAGATCAGCAATACGATAATTCCCTGCAATGTGGCTACCGTGGCTCCTCCCAGCGTTCTGCCGATCATTATACTAAGCCGCGATACCGGGGCTACCAGCGTTTCTTTCAAGAACCCGAACTGCCTGTCCCATATGATCTCTATGCCTGAGAAGATGGATGTAAAAAGAATGGTCATGGCAATAACGCCCGGAGCCAGGAACTCAAGATAGTTGCCCTGACCAGCTTTCTGGAATATCGGCCCGAAACCATATCCCAAAGCGAGCAGGAAAAGCACCGGCTGACCTAAAGAGCCGATGATCCTTGAATGCGAGCGCATATAGCGCTTGAGCTGCCTTAACCAGAGGATGTAGATAGTGCCCACAATCATCTCCTCCACAATTTTCGTATCGTCCGCATCTGTTCAATGCTGCCTGCTTCTTCTTCCCGTATCCTGCGCCCTGTAAGAGAGAGAAAAGCGTCCTCAAGCGAACCTGTATTAGTTTGTTTCATCAATTCGTTCGGGCTTCCATCGGCTATGATCGTGCCCCTGTCGATAATTGCGATACAGTCAGCCACCCTTTCTGCCTCCTCCATATAATGCGTTGTAAAAAATACGGTTATGCCTTCGGTACGGTTCAAATTCTTGAGATAGCCCCAGATATGGTTGCGCGTTTGCGGGTCAAGACCGAGCGTGGGCTCGTCAAGGAACAAAACTTCAGGGTGATGCAGCAGTCCCCGCGCTATCTCCAGCCGCCGCTTCATGCCTCCTGAGAAATGCTTCACAAGATCATTTTTTCTGTCCCACAGTTCGACGAACCTGAGAAGCTCTTCGATCTTTTTCGGAAGCAGTTCCTTCTTCACTTTATAGAGGACGCCATGGAATTCCATGTTCTCATAAGCAGTGAGCTCATCATCAAGGCTCTCGTCCTGGAACACTATCCCGAAAGAGCGCCTCACCGCATCCTGTTCTCTGACCGGGTCATAGCCGTTCACAAGCATTGTCCCGCTCGTGGGCTTAAGAAGTGTCGTAAGCATCTTGATGGTCGTTGTTTTCCCGGCCCCGTTAGGTCCTAAAAAAGCAAATGTTTCTCCTTTTTTTACTGAGAATGAAATTGAATCAACGGCGGTAAAATCCCCGAACTTTTTCGTTAGCTTTTCAACTTTGATCGATAAATTATTCTTCGAAAACATAAATTATACCATCAGCGGTTCCATATGGGTATATATGCCTCTCCAGCGCTTTTAAGATTATCCTTCGTTTCAGGATAATTAGACAACATCTAAACGCTCAATTAACATATACCTGAAGGTTTAAATGGCGCCCAGAATAAACATCGGCACGCACGGTATTCTAATATCTACTATCGTATTGATCATTTCAGTGCTTCTGCTGGTTGATAGATTGCTGGCGACAGGTCCGGTGCGGCTCATTTTAGAGGACGGCAGAGCAGTACCTGTAGAGGGGGCTTCGTATTTTTCATTGAACGAAGTGCTGTTTTTCATCATAACCGCATGGCTTGGGGGTATGTCCTTCCTTTACATAGTCCTGTTCTCAAAGGAAATGCCCGGAATAAAAAAAGATACCTCAGCAGTCCCGGAAAATAAGAGCACAGCCGTATTAGCCGCTGCTCTACTTGAAGGTGACGAGAAGGTATTATTCCAGAAAATAGCCGACGGCGGCATGATATTGCAAAGAGAACTTGTTCTAAAGACAGGTTTTTCAGAGCCGAAAGTGAGCAGGCTCCTTGACAGGCTTGAGAGGAGAGGATTGATAATACGCCAGAGGAACGGGATGGGAAACAGGGTATTGATAAAATAGGACAGCGCAGGCGGAATTTCATTTTTTTAGAACTGCTTGCAGGGGAATTTCAGGGAATTCTTATATGCTCTTTCATCCTGTGACGGGCTATGAACCTGTGGAAAGCACTTGCTCTTGTTATGATCTGCCTGCTGGCTGTCGCAGTCGGGCTTCGGTTCACCTTTATAGAGGCTCATGAGTTCCAGCTTAGCGAAGAACAGAAGATTTTTGCAATAAATGCAGCTAAGGCTGGATTGAGAGATGAAACTGGAGATAACAATTATAATGTTAGTGTCCAGGACCACGGCAGGATAATACCAGCCGCAGGCGGGGATAAAAAGGTCGTTCGCGTTGTTCTCACCCGGGGAAATATAACCCTAACTGCCCTTGTTGATATGGATACAGGCAATGTGGTGGAAAAGAGCAGGATTGAATCCAGCGGATGGATGGCGGAGTACCAGAACCAGAACCAAAAGCGCTGGGGTCACCAGCGGTTGCTCGACCGGTGATATGATGGGGGCTATGATGGAGCTGCAGGGCGTCTGGAAAATCTATCGCATGGGTGAGTTCGACGTACCCGCGCTTGCGGGAGTAGACCTGACGATCGAAGCAAATGAGTTCGTGGCTATAACAGGACCAAGCGGATGCGGTAAATCGACCATGCTTAACCTGATAGGCTGTCTGGACATGCCCACCCGCGGAAAGGTATTGCTTGAGGGCAGGGATATTTCGGAGATCAAAGGAAATGAGCTGGCGCGCACAAGAGGTAAGAAGATCGGGTTCATATTCCAGACTTTTAACCTGTATCCCACTCTCACAGCCCTTGAGAATATCCAGCTGCCGATGAAGATACATGAAATTCCCGAAAGAAATGTGGAGGATACTTCAAAAAAACTTCTGGAAACTGTCGGGCTGGCTGACCGCGGGTCTCATTTTCCTGCCCAGTTATCTGGCGGACAGCAGCAGAGGGTGGCAGTAGCAAGGGCGCTCTCTACGGGTCCTTCTATTCTCCTGGCAGATGAGCCTACGGGGAACCTTGATACAAAAGCAGGAAGCGAAATCATGGAGGTCTTCAAGCATTTAAACAGTGAGGGATTGACTATAGTTATGATAACGCATGACAAGAAAATCGCAGAATATGCAGGAAGGGTTGTGAGAATGCTGGATGGGAAAATAGTAGGTGAAACATGAAGCGGTTGAATATTATTTATGTGATCTTTGCAGTCGTATCAGCACTGCTGCTTGCACAGGTGGCATCTGCAGCCTCGGATTATCTTGTGACCGAAAGCGCACCGGTCTATCCCGGGGATACGACCTACGTTTATGTACCGATAAAGAACATTGGATTTTTTGCTTCGTTCATGGAGGACGTATCGGTCAGGCTTGTACCTAAAGATAATGCTTCAGCTAAAGCCGTAACAATACTTGATGATGTATATTCCCTGGGAACTATAAACAACTGGGGCGACCAGAGAACGGCAAAATTCAGGATCCATGTAAATCCTGATGCTGTGGAAGGAGATTATTATTTCGATGTTTATATTACTTACAAAGGGCAGTCAACAAGCAGCTCCACTCCGCAAACCCCGGCAACAACAAAGCTTGAGGACCAGATACTGACTATTAAAGGGAAGCCCGTGATAGTGCTGCTTAATTCAACGCTCGGTATCGTTGAGCCCATGAGCATTAACCGGGAGACATTACAGTTTAAAAATACGGGCACTGGCACGGTACAGAATGTCGTTGCTGAAATAAGCCTCGGGAGCGGAGATATGAAATCCTCTTTTTCAATCCTGGGCGGAGGAACCCAGTTCTCACTCGGTAACCTGAAGCCGGGGGATGACGCCTATATCACATTTGACCTGGCTGTAGATATCGCGACCCGCCCGGGCGTATATAACCTGCCTTTAAAGATCACAGGTCTGAACAATTATTCATCATCGGATTATGTAGGACTGGTCGTAGCGGGAACAACCGATTTTGAGCTAAGCTACCAGGAGACTATAGGCTCCTTCTCGCTCAACGTTGCAAATATAGGGGTAAATCCAGCCAGTGCAGTGACTATCAGCCTGCCGCAGCAGAAGAACTTCTCTTCAACTGGCAGCAGTTCAGCCGTGCTTGGGAATTTAAACCCGGGTGATTACACATCTGCAATATTCCAGGTCGTGAAAACACAGGGTACAGGAAGAGATCTTGATGTAGAAATACAATATACCGATACCAGCGGGAAGAGACATACGATCGCAAAGAACCTTGCTGTAGAGTTATCAACAGCAGGAGCGCAGGCAGGGAACAGAAGATCCGGAAGTATAAATTATACGGCATTGCTGCTGGCAGTTATTATCATAGCGGCAATATACTGGCAGCGGAGAAAAATAACCGCCTATTACCAGAAACTTAAAGGGGGGTAAGCCCGACAGGGACCCCGTATTACGGGGACTGATGGGAGCTAAATATGAAAGCCCTTGATATTTTCAGCCTGTCCCTGAGCCACGTCAAGAAAAGCAAGATGCGAAGCTGGCTCACAATAATAGGCATTGTAATAGGAGTAGCTGCGGTCGTAGCCATAATCTCCATAGGGCAGGGTATGCAGGAAAGCGTACAGGCGCGCCTTGGCAGCCTTGGAGCCGATCTGATCACCGTTACCCCCGGTTTTTCACGGGCTCAGGGGTTTGAGGGACCCAGGGGGGGCGCCAGCAGCGGTGGCGGTATTAACCTCACGGATAAAGACCTGAACGTGATTAAACAGGTGCCAGGTGTGCTTTATGTAAACGGCATGGTTTCAGGCAGATCTGATATGATACTGGGTACAGAGAAGACCTCAGTATCCATAAGCGGCGTCGATACCGCAGTCTGGCGCTCCATGGTCACAACGCAGCTTGAAGCAGGCAGATACCTCCAGCCGGGTGATTCGAACGCAGTCGTCATTGGATACTCCTTAGCTCACGAGACTTTTTTACAGCCAATCACTCTGAATAGACCAGTTACAATAGGAGGAAAGAGTTTCAAGGTCGTGGGAATCTTTGTCCAGTCAGGAGGAGGTTTTGGGGGAGGAGGCGATAATGCAGTTTTCATGCCAGCTGATTATGCCAGGGATGTGATAACTACGAACGTATCCAGAAATACATTTACTTCGATAATGGTAAAGGTAGCCGATACTTCGCTGGTGGATAATGTAACCAATGATATTGTACTAAAACTTATGCCGTCAAGGCATGTCAATCCAAGGACAAGGGATTTTACGGTCACAGCCTTTGCAACGATACAGCAGCAGATAAGCGGTGTCGTACAGACCATATCACTGTTCCTTGCAGCGATAGCCGCAGTCTCTCTTCTCGTAGGCGCAGTGGGAATTGCTAATACCATGTTCATGTCGGTCATGGAACGCACAAGGCAGATAGGGTTGCTCAAGGCTCTCGGTGCCACGGATAATGAAGTGATGAAACTTTTCCTCATGGAATCCGGGTTATTCGGGTTCGTCGGAGGCGTCCTCGGGATAATTTTTGGCGTACTGATATCTGTTATAATATCCTCTGTGGGGCTCAGAGCAATAGGACCGGGCGGGGAGATGAGTGCAGTTGTCACACCCCAGCTTCTTATCTTTGCGCTTGCGTTCTCTGTGTTCGTAGGCGTGATCTCAGGCGTTGTGCCTGCAAGAACGGCGGCAAAGATGAACCCTGTGGATGCTTTGCGGTTTGAGCAATAATAAAACCGGGCTTTCCCGGGGCTAGAGGAGGTTGATCTGATTGGAAAATACCATCGGCTTTAACACGGAAAATTGCAGAAAAGCCGACACACACGTCCATACCAAATATTCCGGATTTACTAAATATTCACTCGCCCAATTTCCGGACTCTATAGCTGATCCGGATATGGTCGTTAAAGCTGCAATACGGAAAGGCATTGATGTTTTATGCATTACAGACCATAATTCCACAGCCGGCGCACTTAAAGCGCAAAAATATGCTGCAGGTTTGCCGGGAATCGAGGTTGTTATCGGCGAAGAGATCTCTACTGCTGAAGGCGAAATGATCGGTCTTTTCCTGCAGGAACGAATTATTCCCGGGCTTGATGCGCAAGAAACCGTAGAATGTATTCATGCGCAGGGCGGGATTGCTGTAGCACCTCATCCATTCAGTTCCCACTGTCCATGCCTTGGACGTAAAGTACGGTATCTGGATTTAGACGGTATCGAGGTCTTCAACGCCATACATCGTGATCGCTACTCAAACAGGCTTGCCTTGAAAAAAAGTAAGACCTATGGAAAAGCCATCATTGGTGGAAGTGATGCGCACTCCATAGAAATGGTCGGCAATGCATATACAACTTTTTCAGGAATTACTGGAGATGACCTGAGAACATCAATACTGCGAAAAAACACATTTTTCGGCGGAAAGGCAACATCACTTGCGACTTGCATCCGCTGGAGTACAGATGTGGCAAAGGAAATAAGAAGAGCTACCTATAGATCGCTTCGCTGGGATACTGTACAGGGAGATGTACTCCACGCAAGGGTGCACAGTATCAGAAAACGCCATAAGATAATAGGATTATTCGGTGCGGCGTTATATTTGATGCCTCCGGTTCCCATAATATCCGGAATGATTGGTGAGGTAATCACAAGGAGAAAAGCCAAAAAGATATGGGATGAAAACAAATTCTCAAATGAATAAGGTACCAATGGCTATCACCGGAAATTTTCCTTTGTTCCTGTATAAAATCGGAAAGCGTATGAACGCTCGAATATTCCTGCTCCTGCTGATAATACTGATAACCGGAGCGTACGCCCAGGAGACAATAACAGAGGAGCAGTTATTGCTTAACGGGTATGTGGACAATTCCGGGAAAGTGCTCCTGACAGGCTACGCCACGCCTGAATCCCTGTCCTATATGCATTTCTTAAATGGCACACAGTACACCTTTGATAACAATACTAACCAGCTTTATGCTGTTACAGACATGCTGACATCAAAGAGCGCAGATACATGGTCGCTTAACTTCTCTTTAGACGGTTATTACTCGGACTATTCTCTAAACTTTTATCTTCCGTCCGGTTCTGAGGTCACCAGGTTTGAAATACAACCCGAACTCAATTACCAGTTCCAGGTCAAGCAGGATTCACTTATAGTGTCCATACAGGGATACCGGGTAGTATCACCGTGGGTAAAGGTGGACTACAAACTACCAGCCGATGTACCGGGTCAATCAAAAAGTCCGGTTACTTCCTTGCTTCCTGTATCTCTAATTATTGTGCTGACCGCCGGGGTCATTTTCGTTTTTTATAGACACAGAATGAAGAGAAGAACGGTGATCCCTGAAAAGAGAGGCTTCCAGGATCAGGAAATAAATGTTATCCATGAGACAATACCTGAAACAAAAGAGATCCAGATAACAGGCGAGATGCAAAAGGTCATAGATACTCTCTCAGATAAAGAAAAGGCGATAGTAAGCTTACTGTTAAAAAACGGCGGCTCTGCAACCCAGGCTGATATTCGGTATGAGACGGGTATTCCCAAATCATCGCTTACAGGCATAATAAACGCTCTAAAGAGGAAAAACATAATAAAAAAGCGTGAATATGGAAGAAGGAACATAATAGAACTTTCAGAATGGTTTTTATCATAAAAAGAACTCAAATAAAGCTCATTTTATATCAAAGTTCTGCATCGAAATTAAGTATCGTTCAATCCAAGTGGCATTTAAGGCGATTAAAATGAGAATAACTATCAAAACGGCAATACTGTTTGCTGCTGCTATGCTGGTCCTGGCACCAACGGCAGTAATCGTGTTTGCCCAGCCAAATATCATCAGTAAAGAAATCAGTAAAGAAAGAGGACATGTAAGATCGTTCGTTGAGCCTGTACTCATAGGGCACGGGTTTGCATTAAATGGAGATCAGTATCACATTCTGGATATAAGTGCTATAAAAATGAGTAGCTGGCAGCCAGGTTTTATCCGTTCTCTTCTTTCGCACAACAAAAGCCGTGAAGAGATAGTAAAAGAAATAACAAATAATACGCAAGTATCAACTACGGCGCATATCAGGTTCGCAGGTCAGGCATACGCCCTCAATATAACAGGCTATGATAACCAGTCCCTTACCGGGGATGTACTGACGCTGCCTCCGCGCGGGACGAACCAGACAGGCTTTACTCCAAGTACAGTAGGACACATCTCGCTATCAATATCAAAATATGAAGGTGACGAGCTCTCAACAGGTACGCTGACCATGAACGGTACGGATTACAAAGTGCTGCTGACCTCTCCGATGAAGATTAGAAAATGGTGAGGAAAGATAGTTTTAGATCCCAGGCGAGGGATTCATTTATTCCCCTCGCAACTTGAAATGTAACAGCACCAAAAGAAGAAGGAGATACAAAATGAATGGGAAAACAGTAGCTGTGTTACTTTTGTTTACATCAGTAATTCTTGCAGGAGCGCCGGAATCTTTTGCGCGGCCCCAGTATCTAACGAATCTTAGCGCGGTGTATGGCGGAGGTTCATGCGGCACCTGCCATGTTATTGCTCCAGGCGGCGGACCGCGCGACTCTAACAGAACGTTCCCTCGCAACTCGTACGGAACGTTATTTGAGAACCAGCCTGACCACGCTACCGACCCCAGTGCAGCCCTGATAGCTATAGGGCAGCCGCCCGCGGCAACCCCGGAAGGGACAACTGCGCCTGATACAGGGGCTCAAGCATCTCCGGGATTCGGTATCGCGGTCTCCCTGGTCGGATTATTTGCATGTGCTATCCTGGCAAGGAGGCGAAATAATTGACTTTGAGAAATAAGATCCTGACAGTTTTACTCATCCTATCGGTTTTAGGGAACATTTACCTTGCTTTTTTAGTCCTGCCAGAGCAGAAGAACCTTCAGGAGCTGCAGAGGGTAGCATATCTTGAGAGCAGCCTGAACAGCACTCAAACAGGCATACTGGGATATGCAGAACTCCAGGCGCCTGCAGTCATGCAGAAGGTCCAGTATACTCAGGGCTATCCTTTTACGAGGCAACAGGTCGTGGAGGAAGGCAGCATGCTCAACATCTCCGTAGAGGTAAGATCCGGAGAGGGCAGAGTGCTTGTACAGACCAAACCCCTCATGGGTACGGTTTTCCAGGATGCTGCAAACACGGCAGTCTACGCAGCCCAGAATAAGGCAGGTATGCAGCTTTCAAATAGTGATGTAATATTCAGTATAGATTCCCAGAAGGGGATTCCTTCGGTAGACGGTCCGAGCGCCGGTGCACTGATGACTATGCTTGTAACATCGGTTCTTGAAAAGAAGGAGCTAAAAAAGGATATGACCATGACAGGCACGATAGACCAGCACGGTCACGTGGGCGCAATCGGAGGGGTTGTCGAGAAAGCAAAAGCAGCAAAGGAAAGCGGGAAGACCCTGTTCCTTCTGCCGAAAGAAAATAGTAATCTGGTGCAGTACGTTGAAAAAACAAGAAACATACGCGGCATGACTATAATAAGGCAGGTACCGGAAACAACCGATGCCAGGCAGTATATAGAGACAAATATAGGCATAAATGTCGAATATGTTGACGATATCGATGATATCATGAAGTATGCCGCGTAAAAGTCTATTGAGATTACTGATGACATTTCATCTTTTAACGGGTGATATTAATGGAAACTATAATGGAATTACAGGATGTCTGGAAAATTTACAGGATGGGCGAAGTGGAAGTGCCGGCTCTGAGAGGAGTAAGCGTTGAAATAAAGAAAGGGGACTTTGTGGCTATCATAGGCGCTTCCGGAAGCGGCAAGTCCACAATGATGAACCTGATAGGTTGCCTTGATATTCCTTCCAGTGGAAGCATCTACCTCAAATCTCAGGACATCAGCACGTTAAGCGAATCAGACCTGGCATCGTTCAGGGGTAAGACTATCGGTTTTATTTTCCAGCAATACAACCTCATCCAATCGATATCTGCTTTTGAGAACGTGATGCTTCCGCTGGAATTCCTGGAATATGATGACAGGGACGCAGCAAACAGAGCAAGGGAGATACTGACGCTGGTAGGATTAAGCGACAAGATGCATTATCGTCCAACACAGCTTTCCGGAGGACAGCAGCAGAGAGTTTCCATAGCAAGAAGCCTTGCCAGCGATCCTGAGATAATCCTTGCGGATGAGCCGACCGGAGCACTGGACAGTGTTACGGGCAGGGAAGTCCTGGATATGCTCCACAGTTTATGGAAAGAGCAGGGAAAAACCATCATTATGGTCACTCACGACCTTGCTCTGGCAAAATATGCCCGCACAACGATCGAACTGAAAGATGGGCAGATAATGAGAATATCTGAAAATCACGAGGTGAATTAAGACCCTGTATTTAAATACGGGGACTGAATAGAAATGAAAAAAATAATATTCCCGGTTTTGATACTACTGTTAATGACGGCTTACACGCCTGCAGTCAATGCAGGTTTAGCGGGTTCAACAGTACTATCAATAAGTCTTGCGAACTATGACCCTAATCCTGCTATTGCAGGAGATACTGTAGAAGTACGTATAGGTATCCAGAACATCGGCGGTACGGATGTCAACGATCTCAAGATGGAAATTGTACCTTCGTATCCATTTGAACTTGTTCATGGTGAAAGCGCGGTTCAGGACGTAGGAATAGTTCAAGGTTATCAGGCGGATTCTACTAGTAATATAAAAATCGTAACGTACAGGATGCAAATAAATAAAGATGTTCCGGCAGGAAGTTATGAACTCAAAGTTAAGTATTATGAGCAGGGTTCAACTGATGTGACCCAGAAAAGCCTGTACCTTAATGTGAAGAGCAGGGAAAGTGCTGAGGTAATTCACATTGACAAGACAGCTCTTGTTCCAGGAAAGCTGAGCAGCCTGAAATTCACGATAAATAATGTCGGGAATGCTCCGTTGAGAGATCTGACCTTCAACTGGGAGAACAGTGCCGATATAATTCTTCCTGTCGGAGGCGACAATACCAAGTACATTAAATACATTGACGTTGGCAATAGCTCTGATCTGGAGTACCAGGTAATTGCAGATACCAATGCCCAGCCAGGATTATACAAACTGAACTTATATCTGACTTACGAAGATTCAATATCAAATCAAACGAAAAAGATAAGCACGGTTGCCGGTGTGTATGTTGGCGGAGAAACAGATTTTGATGTTGCATTCTCAGAGAGTACAAATGATCAGATGTCTTTCAGCGTTGCGAATATAGGAAGCAATCCTGCGTACTCGGTATCTGTGGCAATTCCCGGGCAGCCGGGCTGGAGAGTAAGCGGCTCAAATTCGGTAATCATTGGCAATCTGAACAAAGGAGATTATACGGTCGCAAGTTTCAAATTGCAGTCGCCAGTGAGCGCCGTGGCTTCCCAGAACATGACCGACAGAAGCAACACCCAGGGAAGGTATATGCAAAGATCAATGAATAGCTCAACAAGCAGCTCACCTGATACAGTGCTCATGCAAATCTCCTATACCGACACCATGGGAGAAAGAAAAATCGTTGAAAAAGAAGTCAAGATCGGATTTCAAAACATGGCATCTGCGGACGGGCAAATGGCTTTTCAAGGACGAAGAGGAGCTGTACAGCAGCAAAGTGTATTCTCTAATAACATATTGTATTTCTTCGGAATAACGGTGCTTGTGGGAGGAGTTATAGTCCATAGAAAATACAGGAGCCGCAAATTGCTTAATCCCGATTTCAAAATGAAGGATTTATTCAAAAGCAATAAGAAATGATAATTCCTGCAGGTCAAAATGAAACTTAACAAGTGTTTCAAGCATGCGTTTAACATGGTGCTGCATAGCAAGCTGCGAAGCTGGCTGACTATAACGGGCATAGTTATAGGTGTTGCAGCAGTGATTGCCATTGTATCTATAGGAGACGGGATGCAGCAAACGCTGAATGCGCAGCTGAACGCTCTTGGCGGTGATATAGTGACGATCTCACCTGGTTTTGAACGCGGCGGGGGCATGTTCGGTATGAGAGGTGGCGGAGGCGGCGGAGGTCCTTCCAGCTCACCTCAAGCAACGACCAAAGAAATAGTATTAGGCAGGAGTGATCTTCAGGCATTGAAAGGTATACCTGATATTGCGCTGATTGACACGAATATCAGAGGGAGCGTGGATATATCTTATCTTGGCAAAACAGGCAAAGTATCTGTAACAGGCGTTGACCAGAGTGTTTGGTCTCAAATTACTACAAGTAAAATAAAAACAGGTCGGATGCTTGATTCCGCAGATCAAAATGTAATAGTTATCGGAGGAAGGCTTGCATCCTCTTATTTTGACCAGCCTGTCGGAATAAATAAGATGACCACGATAAACGGCAGTGCTTTCAGGGTTGTGGGAATTCTCGATGACCAGAGCAACAGTGTCTATATGCCAATTCAAATGGCATACCAGGTGATTCCCGACAAGACAAATAGTATCTATGATACACTTGTTGTTAAGATCAAGAATGAAGACCAGTTGGATGA
>JAPMTX010000205.1 GCA_026552855.1 Candidatus Methanoperedens sp.
TATACGACCATATCCAGCAGCCCTATGCCGAGAGCATATACGCTGATTACTATAATCCTGCTGTGGACTGCTACCTCTGCCACAACAAGAGCACGGTATACTTTAACGTCACATTCACCACAGCCAATCCGCTGAAAGCCAACATCTCCCACTACGCCAATAAATCCAACCTTATCTCCCCCACAACAAACTGCACCTTATGCCACAAATCCCAGGCAAACGCAACAGCCTGGTACGCCAACCTCACAAGACATCCCGCAAAAAGCCAGGACGTAGGGTTCTGTGCGAACTGCCACAACAGTACCAACATCACGACCTTCCACGATTACCCCCTGAACTACACTCCCGCGATCCACGGCGGCATTTCCAACGTCTCCGGGGTAAACGAAAGTTTCGACGGTTTTGACTTCGAACATGACGACTACAACGATACCGGTGCAATCACAGGCAACGAATCCTGCATAGCGTGCCACGGGAGCGCAAGCGGAATAGGCATATCCAGACTCTGTGAGGGCTGCCATCTCCCCAACACCACAAGTCTCTTCACCGGCCCCTACCAGAGCGGGCTGTACAACCTGCGAAGCGATATAAACGACACGCTTCCCTATGTTTACTCACATACATATTACTCCAACAGGACAGGCACGAACATCACCGTCCCCTCGCAATACGTAGCAGGCATGACCTACCAGACCACCTGCTACGGTTACAACACCACAACAGGCGAAGGAAGCTGCCACGGAACAGCAGAAGGCAAGAAGACCATTTACGGCGGCTACTATGCCCTGCGGGAAAGCTCGCCCACGATAAAAAACGACCCCGCCCACTGGACAGACACAATAGACCGGATGCCCAACACCACCAACTGCCTGTTCTGCCACAGCCAGAGCGACCAGACGATAAGGAAAGCGTGGGGCAATGCCACCCAGGTAAACGCAAGCACCATGTTCGGAGCAACAACCAACGTCTCCTGCTACGCCTGCCACACAACCACCGGCACCCAGCCATTTGACTTCCACTCAAGCGAAGTAGTCCTGGGCGGCGG
>JAPMTX010000140.1 GCA_026552855.1 Candidatus Methanoperedens sp.
TGTCAAGGAAAAACTCTGCCGAGCGAAGGGGTTCCAGTCTGGAAAGAGTCAAGGAGAACAGCAAGATAACACCAATCAGAAAAGAAAGAGCCAGAAAGGTAGTTGCTGAAAAGAGTAGGCAAAAACGCAATCTGGCAGCAGAATGAAGACGGTGGAACAAATGCTGTGAACCGAGACCGATGGAGACAGAAAAGAAATGAAAAAGTGGAATCAGCAATACCATGACAAGTTCAAGAGGCACACCCTTATCTTTCAGGTATGGGATGAAAAGAACCTTGAACGAGCATGGAAACAGGTAAGAGCGAACAAAGGAAGTGCAGGAATAGACGACATAACCATCAACGAATTCGAACAAAATCTATCACGGAATTTAGCCGAAATACAGAGGCTGCTGAAAGAGAAACGCTACGTTCCAAGCCCAGTGAAAAGGGTATTCATCCCGAAAGGGAACGGCAAGATGAGACCGCTTGGGATACCAACGGTCAGGGACAGAATAGTTCAGCAAGCCTTAAAGAACGTACTTGAACCAATCTATGAGGAAATCTTTCTTCCTCAGAGCCACGGGTATAGACCCAATACAGATGCACATGCGGCAGTCAGGAAAGCCGAAGCGTACTTCGAAGCAGGCTACCACTGGGTAGTGGATGCCGATATCGAGGGATTCTTCGACCACGTTGACCATCAAATACTGATGGATTTGGTATGCGAAAAGGTCAGCGATGGCAGGGTTCTTTCTCAGGTAGAGTCGTTCCTTGAAAGCGGAATAATGAACGAAGGCATATTCGAGGAGAGTACAGAAGGTACTCCACAGGGCGGAAATCTCAGCCCACTGCTGGCGAATATTTATTTAAATCACTTCGACAGGAGAATGGGCGATTATGGATATCTGCTTCTTAGATACGCCGATGACATTGTTATATTCTGCAAGTACGAATGGGAAGCAGAGGATGCTCTCAAACGTGCAAGGGAGATTCTTGAGGGAGAGTTAAAACTCAAACTGAGTCCTGAGAAGACCAAAATCGTGCATGCGAGGAAGAAGGGGGTCGAGTTCCTTGGTTTTCACTTCAATGGACGATGGAGGAGACCGAGGGATAAGGCAAGGAAGAGGTTCAGGGAAGAGATAAGACAGAGAACACGAAGGCAGCAGCCGAAGAACCTTGAGATGGTGATTCAGTCCATCAACCCGGTTATCCGGGGTTGGGGGAACTATTTCAAGGGCGGTACTGTGAAGAAATTGTTCGGAGAACTTGACGGATATATCAGAGGACGCTTAAGGAGCTTTCAGGCTAAGAGGCGGACTCTGAAGATTCTTGTGTTCGGGATTCATCCTGCTGAATTCGCTAAGCTTGGGCTGGTTTCGCTTTCTTCGCTTCTGGATGACACCACCTCCTGCAAAGGGATACGCCGGACGAAAGCCGTATACCGGAAATCGGTTCGTACGGTTTGATGAGGAGTAGGAGGTTGAAAAACCTCTTACTTACTCTACTGCGCACTATAGATTTTGCATTCTCGTATAAGCGAGAGGATAGCTAAACAACTTCTTCAAACTGAGAATCAGGCGCACCATAGGATTTTTTATTCTCGATTAGGATTAAGATTTCCTTCATCTTTAGAAAACGAGAATTATAAGTAATTTTCGTTATAATTGTGGAAAGCTTTATCTATAAATTGTGATAAGATTAAGGCATGCTATCCTAAAGGATGATGAACATTACATCAAATTTGGATTTAAATGTTGAATGATTTTGGTAAATATGATGTTCTAAAAACCAAAATACTGCGAAAGAAAAAATAAAAGAGCTTACGTAGAGTGGAAACATATGGCGCCAGGAATGGATCCGCTGCTTAAGGATTGGTTTCAGGTCTTATTTTGGGCAGTCGCTGTTATTGGTGGAGTAGTAGCTGGGTTCAAAGCGATTTATGAACTACACGAGAGTACGCAACAGAGAGTTGCCGAATTACGTTGGAAGCAGGCTAATGCAGCTAGAGATATTTTAAGTGAAATACACCATCATACTCTGGCTGCCAATGCTGTGGTAATGCTAGACTGGTATGAGGGCATGCATGATTACAAAATCGAAGAGGGGAATAAAGTAGTGATTTCCTATAACGATGTGATATCCGCTCTACGAAAAACACAGTTGGATAACCTTGAAGAGAAAGATATTTACATTAGAGACTGTTTAGACTGGTTTTTCTACTTCATAGATCGCATCGAACACTACATAAGGACCGGATTTATTTCCTTCCAAGATGTAGACACTGTTTTTGAGCCTTATGCGAAAAAGATTATGAATCAAATAAAAATATATGATGACTTCATGGCTTCACATGATTATGAACTGGCCAGAAAATTTTGGAGGCGATACGAACCCATGCTAACTACGCGAAGTTAGAATGAAGTTTACAAATATGATGCTTATAAATATTAGATGGAAGATTATCTCCAAAGAGACGTTGGATAAAATAACTGCAAAGCTTTCTGATTTTGAAGAAGCCATGAAAATCGGTAAACCTTTTTGGAGTAACTAAAATATGAATTATTTGCCATCTCTAAGCTTTTGCTTTTTTAATTGTACACCTGCGCCTGAATTAAGATACAGAAAGCCAGCTAACCGACAGAACTCCAAAACCCTCGAGAATCCGCGCCGATGCCCCGCAAATTTCATTGCGGAGTCCGTAACTGAAGGCGATCGGTTTTTCATGCTCACAATGACGATATGAATTCAGAAAAACTTCTACTAAGCTTATTATAGGCGCCCTAAAGGGAAATTATAAGTATCACTAAATCCAAGTATAATTAAATAAGGTGGGGAGAGTATGAAAAATGATAGTTTTCTCTTTAAATTAGGGAATTTTAAATGCATATCGTCAGCATCAATGAATCTATACTCCAGGGAGGTAAATTATGGTAGATCGACGAGTCATTAGCACTACGGGTACAGTCCTTGACGAAGCGACCATTCAAGAATTCAAGACCAGTCTGCGCGGCGAACTCATTCGTCCCGGCGACGAGGTTTACGATACCGCTCGCAAGATCTGGAATGGGATGATTGACAAGCACCCTGCTCTCATCGCACGCTGCACTGGGGTTGCTGACGTCATCAGCGCGGTCAACTTCGCTCGAACCAATAAGCTTTTGGTAGCCGTGCGCGGTGGCGGCCACAACGTCGCAGGTAATGCTGTATGCGACAGCGGCATTGTCATCGATCTTTCCAAGATGAAGGGAATACAGGTAGACCCGACCACGCGCACTGCCAGAGCCCAGGCAGGCATAGTTTGGGGAGATTTCAATAACGAAACACAAGCCTTTGGCTTGGCGACCAATGGAGGCTATGTATCCACGACAGGCATCGCAGGACTCACGCTCGGTGGTGGTATCGGCTGGCTCATGCGCAAGTACGGTCTCACCATCGACAATCTACTGTCCGTCGATGTGGTCACAGCAGATGGTCGGTTCCTGAAGGCTAGCAAGACAGAGAACTCAGACCTCTTCTGGGGCATCCGAGGCGGCGGCGGGAACTTCGGTATTGCCACATCTTTTGAGTACCGACTGCATCCCGTCGGTCCGATGGTGCTAGCAGGTATGGTTGTCCATTCAGCTATGAAGGCGAAAGAGGTTCTAAGGTTCTATCGAGAGTACGTTGCCACAGTCCCGGATGAACTCGGCTCCAGCATCATTCTCAGGACTGCACCAAAAGTACCGTTCCTGCCTGAACACATTCACAACACACCGATTGTGGCCATCCTTATCTGTTACGTCGGGACGATTGGCGAGGGGGAACGGGTCTTGCAGCCGCTGAGAGAGTTAGGCTCACCACTTGCAGATACAATCGGCCCAATGCCCTACAAGGTGTTCCATGAAATCTTGGACCCCATTGCTCCACCTGGACTCCTTGTATACTGGAAATCAGGCTATCTGGCAAGTCTTAGTGATGATGCCATCGATACCATCATCGCTCATGCCTGGAGTACTCGATCGCCACTGTCTTATACGATTTTGCCACATCTTGGAGGTGCTTTGAGCCGTATCGACGAGGACGAGACTTCCTTTGGCGATCGCTATGGCCAATACGCTATCAATATTAATGCAGTGTGGACTGACCCTCAGGAATCTGATGAGCATATCCGGTGGGCACGTGAGTTTTTTGACTCCACGGAACCATTCTCGACCGGCAGTGTGTATGTAAACTTCTTGGGTAACGAGGGGGAGAAACGGGTCAAGGCCGCTTATGGTGAAGCAAAGTACGAGCGGCTCGTGGCACTGAAGAACAAGTATGATCCCACGAACTTCTTCAGCCTCAACCAGAACATTAAGCCAAGGACGTAATCGCACCAGTATTGAATGAATAGGATTCCAGAGGTTACAGCTATAGCAAGAGCATAATGGCTATTATTCTTTTTTAAATTATAACACTGCGCCTGAATCAAAACACATAAAGCATGTAAACCGACAGAGATGCCAAAATCCCGAGCATCGGCGCCTGGATGCCACGGAATTTATTCCGGCGGGCATTTAAGTATTAAGATGGCTTACGATTTCAGATTTGCCTGCCCATGTAAAAAACCGCTTTAGCTTGATTTTGTAAATTTCAACTGTTCCGATTAAACATTCGTTATGCTTTTCCATAATGTACCTGTGAACATCGGTTTTATCCCACTTTTCGAGCGACTTACGCCTATTGATGTTCTTTAAAAATTTACTATAATCCGTGATAGTTTTCTCTGCCGCGCCATTAATTTTGAGTTCCTGAAGGAATTGGTCGATTATTCTAATCATATTTCTTTATATGTAAGTGCTAAGCAATAAAGCCATGACCTAAAACAAATCCCCATGATATCTTTTTTTAAAATAAAAAATAATTTAAACTCATATTCTTACGAAATATTAGTTTATAAGCAATTAAATACCAAATTGTCTTTGATTATCTATTTAAACATAAAATAAATCTTTAAAATTATCTATTTATTTATCGGCCATTTATGAATCGTGCAACGATTGCCGGGGTAGATAAGCGAATCAGGTTTAAGATTATTATCGATATACTTGAAATTGCAAAAAAACCAAAGTCAATATAATTCTCGAGCATCCTTGATGCCCCTTTTTTCGAAAACGGCGGTCTTTGACTGCAACTATGCTCGCTCTCCTGCTCCCGGAAGGCGATAGATAGCCCGAACAACATCTTAAAAACTAAAAATCAGGTGCACAAAACCTAAAATCAGAAAATAATGTGCTATTTCTTTAATGAATATGCTCCTGTTAAATAGGTTGATAGAAAAATTAAAATGAAAGGAATCCAGGTCCCCAAAATACTTTTGAACATGTCAAAGCTCTTTTCAACCACGAAAGCGATAACGAAAAAGTCCATAAAAATTACAAAAGAAACAATGAAATAATTCAAAGAAATTACTGCAAAGATGACAGGGGCCCCGATCGCATGAGCTATAAGAGTATTTTCTAAAGATGTAATTTCTCTTCCAATTCCTATTATCGCTCCGCAAAGTGCCCATCCTGCAAATGCATGTGCCAAAATAACAATAGATTTAAATTGGTTTGACATTTATGCTCTACTCTTTAGTTTTCAATATTGAGGGGATTAACTATAAAATTATGGTAAGTTATCTGGCTGGAGCCATTCAAATAATCACTATAACTTAGTCTGTTACACCTTTAGCAGTCATGCTCCCTGCATGCCCTGAGCAATTCCTCGAAAGTATAGTTCTCCGGCATCACCTTTACTTTCACCCCGAACCCTGCCAGGGTATCAGAAGTAGGCTTGCCGATAGCGGCAACAGTCTTCTCGTTCATAACTCGGATAACCTCTTCTTTTACTCCCACCTCCTCAGCGAGCGCCATGAAATTCCTTACCATCATCGAGCTTGTGAACGCGAATATATCTATCCCGCCCGCAAGCGTGCGCTCCATAAGCTCCGTATGCCTCTCATCCCTCGGCATTATTATCTGGTACACCTGCGTCTCGTGCACCACCGCCCCTTTCTCGACAAGCCCTCTCACAAGCTCAGGCGCCCCGTGGCTGCTCCGAGCAATCTCGACAACCGCTCCCTCAATACCCGTGAGATGCTCTACCAGCCCCTCTGAGCTGTACTGCTCAGGAACTATACTCACAGTTATCCCGTTCCTCAGGAGCGCATCTTTAGTCCTGGGTCCGATAGCCACGACCTGCGTCTTGTTGAGCTGTTCTATGAATTCATCAGGTTCATTCAGCTTCAGCAGCGTGAATTCGACCCCGTTCGCGCTTGTGAAAATAACGTAATCGGATTCGCCTTTCATGATGCGTTCAACGAATCCTTTAAAATTGGCATCTGTCCTGTCAACCACATCGATCATGGGAGCTGTGACGGTCTTAAATCCCATCGAGCTTGCAAGCTTTACGGATTCAACAAGGTAGCCTGCCGGTCTCATTATAGCTATTACTTTCTTTGCGTCTGCGTTCATCTGCTTTTATCTGCGGTTACTTATATTTTCAGTTTCTAATTAACTCGTGATGGAGCTTTACCACATCGCCTATGACCGTTATCGCAGGAGCTTTGACTTTTCTCTGTTTGCACAGCCCCACGATGTCCGCAAGCGTACCGACCGTGACCCTCTGGTCTGGTCGAGTGCCCCTCTCTATGACAGCTACCGGCGTATCGATGGATTTCCCGTGTTTTACCAGTTCTTTCACGTTGCGCTCAAGCATGCTCACGCCCATCAGGATAACGAGCGTACCTTCAAAACGCGCAAGAAGCTCCCAGTCAAGACCCGTTTCTCCTTTGGTCGGGTCCTCATGACCGGTGATAAAAGTCACCATCGAGGCATAATCGCGGTGGGTGACCGGAATCCCTGCATAAGCCGGGACTGCTATAGCCGACGTTATCCCGGGTACGACCTCAACCTCTATCCCCTCACTTACAAGCACCTGCGCTTCCTCTCCCCCGCGCCCGAAGAGGTACGGGTCTCCGCCCTTCAGCCTCACCACTACCTTGCCTTCCTTTGCCCGCTTGACCAGCAGTTCGTTGATCTGCCACTGGGAGAGCTTGTGGTTCCCTGCATATTTACCAACATCTATCCTCTCAGCAGATGACGGCAGCATATGGAGGATCTCATCCCCAGGAAGCTGGTCGTAGAGGATTACCTCTGCACTCTCGATAAGCCTCTTCGCCTTTATAGTCAAAAGCTCAGGATCGCCCGGACCTGAGCCCACAAGATATACTTTGCCCTTAGCCATTTTTCCCTCGTTTTGCTGCGAACGTTTTTACCGCCTCATCAACAAGTGCGCCTCCGCCCTTTTGCTTCAGCTCGTTACCGATACGCATTGCTTCATTCTCATATTCAGCAGGGTTTATAAATTCATCTATTTTTACGTGGCGTTTTCCGTCCACGGACAGGACTTCGGCGCATACGTGGATCCTGTCCCCCTCCGCTCTTGCAAAAGCGCCTACAGGCACAAGGCAGCCGCCGCCCAGTATCCCTATGATGGTGCGCTCGATCTTTGTTTCTAGCCGGGTGTTGGCATCATCAAGAGCTCTTACGGCTCTCTCTGCCTCCGAGCCTTTCTTTGTAATGATCACAACCGTCCCCTGGTTCGCCGAAGGGACAAAATCGTCAGGGTTCAGGCGCTCGCCTGGAAGGTCCCACTTCATCCTCTCAAGCCCTGCCTCAGCCAGCAGTATGCCGTCGTACTGCCCTTCTTTAAGTTTCCGTATCCTGGTATCTATATTCCCGCGAAGGTCTTTGATGTTGAGGTCATTCCTGAACCGCAGAAGCTGGGAACTCCTGCGCAGGCTTGTAGTACCGATGACCGCGCCTTCCGGTAAGTCTTTTAGCGCAGTGCCATCACGAGTGAGAAGGAAATCGTAGGGAGAATCACGCTTCAGCACTGCGGCTATAGTAAGCTCAGGCGGACGCTCGGTAGGTACGTCCTTCATGCTGTGGACGCCTATATCGATCTCCCCTGCTAACATCCTGTCATCTATTTCGCGCACGAACGCCCCGACGCCCATTCCCATCCCGGTCACCTGGTAGAGCGGTCTATCCACGAACGTATCTCCGCTCGTCTTTATGATATTGAGTTCAGTTCTCACACCCATTCCTGTAAGCAGGTCTTTTACGTGGTTTGCCTGTACGAGTGCAAGTTTGCTGCCCCTTGTGCCTATCAGGAGGGGCGGATGTTCTGATGCCCTCATTTTAAGTTCCTTTGATAAGCTTCTATGGTCTTATCTATGTCGTCCTTTGAATGGACAAGCGACAGGAAATTGGTCTCGTACTGCGAAGGCGGAAGGAAGATGCCGTCAGAGAGCATTTTCTTAAAGAACGCATTGAACTTCTCTGTATCGCATTTAAGCGCATCCTGGTAATTATAGGGCATATCGCCGAAGAACACCTTGAACATGCTGCCCACGCTGCTCACGCTGTAATCAAGACCGAGACCGCTGATGACATCTAAAAGCGCGCTGTGCAGTGAATCTCCGGCTCTGTTCACTTTCTCATGCACGTTCTCTTTTCTAAGGGTGCTGATAACAGCCAGTCCCGCGCTCATTGATACCGGACTGCCGTTGAAGGTACCTGCCTGGTATACCGCGCCTGCAGGAGAAATGTTCTCCATTATTTCGCGCTTTCCTCCTATGACACCGATATGGAAGCCCCCGCCCAGGATTTTGCCGAGCGTGGTCATGTCCGGGGTAACGCCATAGTATTCCTGCGCTCCTCCCATGGCGAGTCTGAAACCGGTAATAACTTCGTCGAATATGAGAACAACCCCGTTCTCCTCCGTCACTGCGCGTACGTCTTCGAGATACCCTTTTTTCGGGATGATGGGACCGATATTGCCGAGCACTGGCTCGATGATCACGGCAGCCACATCGTCCTTATAAGCTTCGATCGCCGCAGTCATAGCCTCGATATCGTTGTACGGTACCTGCAGGGTGTTCTTTGTGAAATCCGCAGGTACGCCTGCTGAATTCGGCGTGCCGAGCGTGGTCGCGCCCGATCCTGCCTTCACGAGCACAGCTTCATGCGCCCCGTGGAACCCGCCCTCGATCTTTATGAACTTGTTCCTTTTTGTGAACCCCCTGGCGGCTCGAAGCGCTCCCATGGTGGCTTCAGTGCCAGTGGAGACAAAGCGCACCATCTCAATGCTGGCGTAAAGTTTGATTATTTCCTTTGCAAGAGCCACCTCAAGTTCTGTGGGCGTTCCGTAGAGCCAGCCGTCCGAGAGCTGTCTTGTGACCGCTTCCTTTATTGCAGGATGGTTATGACCCAGGAGCAGAGGTCCGTAGCCCATCACATAATCGATATACTCATTCCCGTCGATATCCGTTATCTTTGAGCCGTTCGCCCGCTCTGTGTAGAAAGGATACGGTTTTATGGCGCGGACTGGGCTGCTCACGCCTCCGGGAAGGATCTTCTTTGCTTCTTCGAACAATCTCCTTGATTTCTCCGTATTCATGGGTTCTGAAATTAGGGGATATACTAATATAATTTGTGATTTGGGCGCTGCACGGCACAAAATCAAAACGAAAGTATAATATACCGAGAGCAAAATAATTTGTTAAAAACGGGGAAAAACGGCGTATATAGTCAGGGTACCTATTATGAGGACAGCAAGAACCATCTGTTTATTGTTTATCATGGCTGCCGTGCTTACAGCTGCGGCGCATGCAGTGGAAGAGAACTTTTCAGCATCATCGCTGACAGCCAAGGATGTAAACTGCAAGAAATGCCACACAGACACCCCGCACGTCATCCATGCCAAAAAATCCGTGGATTGCGTCAACTGCCACGGCGATAAGCTATCGGTTTCAATACCGCAGTGCACGAAATGCCATGATGGTCCGATCCACAAGGTACATGCAGGTAAAGTGGCTACCCAGACATGCGCGTACTGCCACAAGAACATAGCCGGGGTACATAATGCTCTTATCAGCGAAGCTGTGTGCTCCCACTGCCACAAAGACCTGATCGATGTGCACGGGCAGAACGAATCATGTACGAAATGCCACAAATCCCCGCCTGAGATTGTCAAGCCCGTGAAACTGGAAGGCTCGGTACTGATATGCCAGAACTGTCATCCTGCGACCAGCATTGCGACGATACACGGGGCTGTCAATGAGAAGAAGGGATGCTACGAATGCCACAGAGGAACTTCAAAAGCCCAGGGGAATGAAATACCGCACATAATCCATGCCACAAAAGTGGACTGCAAGGGCTGCCACGAGGAGAACGGGAAAGTAGTCGTACCGCAGTGCACAAGGTGCCACGACATCGATAAGCTCCATGCGTTCAACAAGATAGGAAAGCTGACATCGCAGAGTGGATTGCAGTGCCAGGTTTGCCATCCCGGAGAATCAAAGCTATCCGCACAGCCGACCGGGCAGCCTGAATCAAAGGATACCTCAAAGCAGCAGGCTCCGGTAGAAACGGTTACAGCTGCTTCAACGCAAAATCCTGAAGGGATGAAAGTTCCAGGGTTCAGAGCCATACTGGCGATAGGGGTGCTGACCATAGGGTACCTCCTGGTACGGAGGAGGGGCTCATAACGGTTTAAATACGAATAATCAAGCTATCTAGGGCAAGCTCTTGCGTTCTCAGCTGGGGAATAGAGGAGCTTTGTCCCGCAGCCAATTCAGATAGATTTTTATACAAGCAAGAGTCATTATTTAGTGGGTTAGATAACTTAATAGCAGAATTAATTGATTCAAATAAATCCATCTCCGACAGGTAGCATTAATGGAGGTGGATTTCTAAATACAAGGGGTTATCACCTTCAGATCGGGAGTGCGAAGGTCAGTCTTTAAGATTAAGTCAAAGGGTAGTTGGATTTGAAAGAAGTTTCTCTAATAATACCTACATACAATGAACGGGAAAATTTACCTGTTCTTATGGAGAGGATTAGCGGCTCACTAACTGGTTATGAGTATGAAGTAGTTGTTGTTGATGATAACAGTATAGATGGGACAGGGCAGCTTGCAGATGAACTCGGCGAAGAGTATCCTGTTAGAGTGATTCACCGTGCTGGTAAGGATGGATTGGCTTCAGCGGTGGTGGAAGGTTATAAACTTGCAGAGGGGGAAATCCTGGGAGTGCTCGATGCGGATCTTCAGCATCCGCCGGAAAAGATATCCATTCTGTTAAAAGAAATAAAGAATGGAAAAGATATTGCAATTGCAAGCAGATACATAAAAAACGGCGGAATTGAAAAATGGAGTTTTAAAAGGAAGATAATATCCAGAGGGTCAATAATATTGGCATACCTGATCTTTCCAAAAATCAGACCGATAAAGGACCCGCTTTCCGGATTTTTTCTAATAAAAAGAAATGTTGTTGATGATGTCAAATTGAATCCTGTTGGATACAAAATACTTCTGGAAATCCTGGTAAGAGGAAAGTACGGTAACGTGGTAGAAGTTCCTTACGTATTCCAGAACAGGAACGCAGGAAAAAGTAATTTAAATATTAAAGAGCAAATAAACTACCTGCAGCATTTGTACCTGATGGCAAAGAGCGAGGGTGAACTAAAGAGGTTGCTCAGGTTCGACCTGGTTGGAGTCAGCGGTATATTCGTCAATGAAGGAATATTATATCTCCTGACTGAACATGCCAGATGGTTTTATCTAATAAGTTCAGTTATAGCCACTCAATCTGCAATCTTGAATAACTTCATGCTCAATCATTTGTGGACGTTCAAGGAGAGAAGGAGTGAACCTGTAGGTTTATTAAACAGGCTGGGAAGGTTTGAACTCATAAGCATTGCAGGCGCCGCAGTAAGTATTGCCGTACTTTTTATACTGACAAGTTTATTTGGTATACATTATCTTGCAAGCAATTTGATCGCGATAGCAATAGCATTCATGATCAATTTTTCGGGCAACAACCTGTGGACGTGGCGGAAATAACCGGGAGAAACCTGCTGCCACTGACCATAAGGATTATACCCTTCCGTAACTATTGTATTCTCATTGTCCGGGATTGGGGAGGTTAAAACATGGCACTGGTATCGATTAATTTTATTCGTAAAATCATAGAAAACAACTTAGTTATTGTATTGCTGCTCATTGGTATAAGTGCACGGGTTCTCTTGTTTGGGAGTATCCCGCCGGGATTAAACCAGGATGAAGCCTCTACCGGGTACGATGCATACGCCATCCTGAATTATGGGATGGACAGGAACGGATTTCACAATCCGGTACACATTACATCCTGGGGCAGCGGTCAAAGCGCATTATATGTTTATTTTGCCATGCCGTTTATTGCTCTGTTCGGGTTGAATGTCATGGCTATCAGAGCTGTTAACCTGGTATTTGGTATAATCTCTCTTCTTGTATTTTATTTTCTTGTGAAGAGGGTCTCTAACAGACCAGTGGCACTATTATCCTTATTCCTGCTGGTAATCAGCCCGTGGCATATAATGATGTCGAGATGGGCGATCGATGCAAACTTGTTCCCGTCAGTTTTTTTAATGGCTGTCTTCTTATTAGTATTATCGTTTGACGACAAACGTTTTCTGCCCGCATCGCTGTTCGTGTTCGCATTATCCCTTTATGCATATCCTACGGCATTTTTTATTATTCCAATCTACCTGCTGGTCGTTCTTTCATACCTGCTGTACCATAAAAAAATAGATATCAAAAACGATTTTAAAAACCTGGGTACAGGTATACTGCTTTTCGCTTTTACGGCTTTACCCATTTTTCTGTTCGTGATTATCAACTATTTTAAAATGGATTCGATACATACAGCATTATTTTCAGTTCCAAGATTGACAGGTCCTCCAAGATTCAGTGTGGCTTCTTCGCTGTTTAATAGCGATTCCCAGGGCGGCTTTTACCAGAATATCATAGAGGTGCTTAAAATAATAATCAACCAGGACGACGGTCTGATCTGGAACTCAATACCAGAATATGGTTATATGTTCCTGTTCAGTTTGCCCTTTTTAGTCGTCGGCTTTTTGAAATTAGTTTCAGAGAATGTATTTTCAAAAACAAGAAAATTCGAAAAAAGTTTTGTTTTTTTAGCATGGCTGGCAGTTTCTTTCTTATTAGGATCTTTATTAACCCCACCTAACATAAACAGAATAAATATCCTCTTTATCCCGTTAATTTTTCTTATCGCTGCGGGCATTTATTATGTCGTACAAAACTTCAGATATTTTACTGTGCCCATAATAATATTATATGTAGTATCGTTTTCCATGTTCTCTTTCAACTATTTCTCCGCCTATCCTGAAAAGACAGAGCAGACATTTTTTGAATCGTTTGGAGAGGCAATTAATTATGCATCTGATTATGCATCGGAGAGACCAGATGCAAGGATATATGTAACGAATCAGGTGAATATGCCGTATATCTACGTATTGTTTTACCAGAGAATCAATCCTGAAATATTTAAGAGCTCTGTGAAATTCTACAATCCGGGCGCTGAGTTCCAGCGGGTTGAATCATTCGGGAGATACAGGTTTGGGATTAATGACGTAGATCGATACGAGAACGCAGTTTACATTATACATAACTCTGAAGAGGAGAAATTTGATAAAAGTGATTTTACGGTTAAGAGATTTAAGTATTATTCTGTCATGACCAGGAAATGAGCAGGATATTTATTTATTCTTTCAAGCCAAATATCCCCGCAGGATTTGAAGAGGTGAGGCAATGAAACAGGTACAGATAACACTGACGCCCCGGGAATCAAAGCGGATCATAGCGATGGGAGTAAAAAGGCTCCCGGTCGTAGAACGGGCGATGAAGAAAGGAACAATACTGATAGCCCTCGGCACCACCAATGCGTACGTTGCAGAGGAGCTTACAGGAAAGAGAATAGACCATGAGAGATATGCGGCAGGCTATATCGATGAGACCACTACAGTCGTCCCGAACGATAAGCGCCTGCCCGCTATCGCGCTGCGGGACGGGATGCAGGTTGAGGCTGAGGGCATCATAGACAAGATGGGCGCGCAGGATGTGGTCATCAAGGGAGCAAATGCCCTCGACCCTCACAACGTGGCTGGCGTGATGGTGGCAAACCCGGTCGGCGGTACAACGGGAAGTATCCTGGGCATTGTCATGGCGCGAGGGGTCAACCTCGTTATCCCTGTAGGTCTTGAGAAATCCATACCATACTCGGTGCTTGAGATCTCAAAGAGAATAGGTATCCAGCGCTTCAGTAAAGCCACAGGGCTTCCTGTGGGAATGATACCGCTATGCGGAACAGTGGTCACAGAGGTAACTGCGCTTTCGCTTCTCGGCGCTGAGGATGTTTTCCCGATAGGCGCAGGGGGTATAAACAGCGGCGAAGGCTCCGTAACCCTGTGCGTCGTCGGAGATAAGGCTGATGAGATCTTCGAGCTTGTGAAGAAGGTAAAAGAGAACACGGGAGAGCTGTAGGGCGAGATCAATAAAAATTCACAATAGCGGGGCATGGATTCGAACCATGGATCTACGGGTTATGAGCCCGTCGGGATTTCCTGACTACCCTACCCCGCTGCGGGAGGGAAAATAGTATACCCTCAATTGGAACGATTGCTGATAAAGACTTCGGTTATAATTTTTCAGGATGTAGATTGAGAAGTTTAATAATCCTTGAACATTCATAAGGTTATAAAAGAACATGCATTATGCGATCGAGACTGAAAAGATAACCAAGGAATTCGGAGACATTACCGCTGTAAACAATATCAGCATCAAGGTTGAACCGGGAGAGCTGTTCGGTCTTCTGGGTCCAAACGGCGCCGGGAAAACGACCCTGATAAACATGCTGTCCACCATGTCCGACCCCTCATCCGGAAGTGCGAAAGTCTGGGGTTTTGACGTGCAGAGGGATGCCTCTGCGGTCAGGCAGAATATCGGCATAGTATTCCAGGATACCACGCTGGATGACCGCCTCACAGGCAGGGAGAACCTTGACCTGCACGGCAGGCTCTACGGCATGGACGGCAAGACCAGGAGAAAAAGGATCGAGGAGGTACTTTCCCTTGTCGAGCTGGCAGATAGAGCCGATGCGATAGTGAAAACCTATTCAGGCGGGATGATGAGGCGCCTTGAGATCGCGCGCGGGCTCATGCACCATCCCCATGTCCTGTTCCTTGACGAGCCTACCCTGGGGCTTGATCCGCAGACGAGGAACCATATCTGGGAATACATAAAGACGCTGAACAGGGAGGAGGGAGTGACCATTGTGCTCACAACCCACTATATGGAAGAGGCTGACCACCTGTGCGGCAGGATAGCTATAATAGACCACGGCGAGATTGTAGCGCTCGATACACCGGAAGCGTTAAAAGACAGGCTTGGAGGGGATGTTATCACCCTTGAGGCAGGAAGTCCTGACGATATTGCAAGATTATGCGAGGTCTATCAGAACAACGGGTGCGCAAACATTGTCTCCCGGCAGAAGAAAGAGATATTTGTTACGGTCAAGGAAGGCGAGCGGCAGATACCCCATATACTCAACCTTGCTTCAAAAGCAGGCATCCCCATCCTGTCTGTAAGCCTTCGGAAACCCACACTGGACGATGTGTTCCTCCACCACACAGGAAGAGCGATAAGGGATAATAAGGAAGTCAGCGAGATCGAGCAGGTCGGGTACAGGATACGGGCGCGGAGGAAATAATGGTGAAAAAAGCCATCAATACCGTTTATACCATGTGGCTGAGGGAGATGATACGGTTTGAGCGCTCAAAGACGCGAATAATAGGAGCACTTGCTACCCCTCTTTTCTTCCTTGTTATTTTAGGTACCGGTTTCAGTTCTGTTTTCCAGTTCCGGGGAGGCGGCACTGTCAATATCGGTTTCTTCGCGCCTGGTTTTATAGGCATGACCATTCTCTTCTCCTCTCTCCTCGGAGGCGTGTCCATAATATGGGACAGGGAATTCGGGTTCCTTAAAGAGATATTGATCGCGCCGGTCAGCCGTTTCTTCGTAGCGCTCGGTAAAGCCATAGGCGGCGTCACGACAGCCATGATCCAGGGTGTTCTTATCATGGTTATCGCATGGTTCATCGGGGTTAAATACGAGTCCCTCATTGGCGTCCTGGCGGCTGTCGTTGTTATGTTCCTCTCAGGCATAGGGTTCATGGGTCTTGGCATTGCGCTTGCTTCCAAGATCGACAGCCACGAAGGGTTCCAGATGGTCATGAGTTTCCTGACCATGCCGCTTGTCCTGCTAAGCGGGACGTTTTTCCCGATATCAAGGCTTCCTGGCTGGCTGAGCGTCCTCGTTTACCTAAATCCACTGACGTACGGCGTTGAGGCTCTCAGGTGGTATCTGCTTGGCAGTTCTACCGTACCGATCGAGCATAGCATTGGGGTTCTCGTACTGTTCGCCCTTGCGATGATAACGCTGGGCGGGAAGTTATTCGGAAAAATGAGGATCTAATATGATCGTTCTATCAGGCGGGACAGGTACGCCAAAGCTGCTACAGGGTTTGCGGCTGCTAATACCGGATGAAAAAATAACAGTAATAGTGAATACTGCAGAGGATATCACGGTTTCAGGGAATCTCGTTACCCCTGATCTTGATACTGTGCTTTACCTTTTCTCAGGGCAACTGGACGATGCAAAATGGTGGGGTATCAAGAACGATACCTTCCATACGTACCATGCTTTAAAAAAACTCGGCATCAGCGAAAAGCTCATGATAGGCGACACTGACCGCGCCGCTCATATTTTTCGCTCGGAATTGATGGGAAAAGGAGCGAGCCTGACAGAAGCTACCCTGCAGCTATCCATGAGGCTGGGAATAAAAGCCCGGATTCTTCCCATGTGCGATGAAAAAGTGGACACGATGATCAACACGCTGCAGGGACTCGTGCATTTCCAGGATTTCTGGGTGGGGGCGCGCGGTGAGCCAGAGGTTATGGGTCTTCATATCGAAGGCATAGAGGGAGCCAAGCCTTCAGAAGAGGTTTTAGAAGCCCTTAGCTCTGAGGATAACGTGATAATCGGACCGAGCAACCCGATAACAAGCATTGGTCCGATACTGGCGGTAAAAGGTATGCGGAAAATACTGGCGCAGAAAAAGGTAATCGCGGTAAGCCCGATTATCGGGGATTCGCCTGTGAGCGGTCCTGCCGGGAAATTGATGGCAGCGAAAGGATTTCCCGTCTCTTCGGCTGGTGTGGCTGAATGTTATGGGGATATCCTGGATGCCATGGTTATCGACCAGAGGGATACTGCAAATGAGAGGGACTCTCCTGTAAGAACTGTGCGGTGCGATACCCTGATGACATCGATCGAGAAAAGCAAGGCTCTCGCAGGGTGTGTGCTTGGGCTTTTTGGAACTTTTTAAAGCAGGTGAACAGTAAGTTATTTAAACCAATATGTAAAATATAATTATCATTATAATGAAAAAGATGATTATTACCTGGGTTCTTTTCGCGGCAATCATATTAATTAGCGGGTGCACGGATACTGAAGAAAAACCTTCTGGAACCACACAAATACCAAATTCCCAGCCAGCAGGAAATCTTCCTGCAAATGTATCTGTCAACAGGGTTGAAACACCTGCTGGAGCAGTTCGATTAGAAAATTATGACGGTCAATTTTTCTCAATAAATAAGCCCGCTGGCTGGGAGGTTATTCCAGCCGGTTCATGCTCCACTTTCTCTTTCCTGATAAGGGATAAAAATACGCCCGGAAGTCAGATTTTTTACTTCGGTGAAGTCGGTCCTGTTTATTTAACCAGGGAGCAAAAGGTGGTCGATAAACAATATATGGACATGGGTGGATATCCAATAACCTGGTATGAAATGCCTGTTGTTGATCCGCTTACACCTGAAAACTTTCTCAAGCAGTTTCATTTAATCGCGCAAACAAACATGGCAAAAAATTTCATGCAGCAGATACCCGAACTTAAGAATGTCGAAATAATATCTTCAAATAAAGCACAATCAATTCTCCAGGGAGATACAAAGATAGTACGGGCTTTATTCATACAGAACGGAAAAACGAATGAAGGGTTATTTTATGTCACAGTTACGCCATTGCTGCCATCCTCAGGTTATCCCGCGGGCGGCATTGGTTATGCATTTTCCTTTATCGGCATCTCTGCTGAAAAAGACGATTTCAAGAACATGCAGGATAAACTGACAGAAAGCATCGGGAGCTTTTCACTTTCACAGGCTTATGTGAACAATTGTCTCCAGCAGCAAGCGCAGACTACTCAAGGTATTCTGAAAGCAGGGAAAACTCTTTCAGAAACCTCGGATATAATAATGAGTTCGTGGGAAAACAGGAACAGGGTTGATGATATCCTCTCTGAAAAAAGAAGCGATGTTATACTGGGAAAAGACAGGGTTTATAACCCTGCCACGGCAGAGGTCTTTGAAGTTCCAAACGGGTTTTATGATGATTATAACATTAACAGGCAAAAATACGACATGAACAACCTGCAGCGGTTGCCGGATAACGACTGGAACCTCTGGACCTCTTCTGTGATAGATGGCAGTAAAATACATTAGAGAACGTAAAAAATTAGATATTGGATAGCAGCACAAGCCCTCTGTCCGTAAGCCTGTAGGTATCTCCTTCGATCTTGATGTAATTCCCTTTTATCAGGAAGTCGGTCTGGAAATTGAGTATGGCGTCGTTCACGCTCACTTCCTTTTGCAGCTCACTCTTTTTTTTCCCGAACACGCCGATGGCTTTGATCATCTTCCTCCGCACCGGGTGTTCCAGCGCCTTGACCATGAGCTCGTGGTCTGCGACCTTTGCCTCCCGCACAGAGGGGCGGCGCTCAAGCATGGCTTCAAGTTCTTCGTCGCTTATTTCCGGCATGTCTGTTTTTCAACCCTCACTCAAGGAACATCTCCACCCTGCAGAGGTAAGCAGCTATCTTATTATCCTCGATCTTTATATCGAAGTCCTTGATAGTCGCTTTTGTGATCTTACCTTTCTGCTTGAATATCGGAAGTTTTGATGCATCCTCTATCGCGTTTTTCGCTGCCAGTTCCCAGCTCTCAGGGGATGAGCCGACTGTATCGATTATTTTTACGAACGGCATTTTTAATCACTGGGGTATGTTGGGTTTTTAGAGTAATAACATTATGTGTTCGCAGATAGATAATTAGGATTAAGGAGCAAATCCATGAGGACTATGGGAGATATACCAGAAAATATACCCATCATAACTCAAGAGATGATGGAGAAAACCACAACAGAGATCGCTAAAAGGAACACTGGTGAAAAAGAATCACCAATGAGAGGCATCAAAGATATTAAATGCCCTTCATGTGGAGATAATACAATGAGCTATGCAGATGACCTGGCTTTTGACGTTATCCTGAGCGGTGAAAGAATAGTAATACCAAACCTCACAGGTCTGAAATGCTCAAAATGCGGTGAAGCAGCCTTTGATGCAAGTTCTACTAAAATAATCGATTCGTTAAATTTGATGACGTAAAGCTCAATACCCACCCGACTTTAGGAAATCATCCGCAAGGTTCTTCCTTATGTTAATCCTGCTCTCGTCCACGACCTCGGTGAACTTGATGACCTTCTGGGCTTTCCGCTCGTTTTCAGGGCAGCCGCTGCACTCGTAGATATAATGCAGGTATCCGGTCTTGAAATCCTCAACCGTCTGTTTATGGGAGTACGCGGTGCCGCAGTTGGGGCATTTGCCAACTCTGGGAACCAGTTCACTGCATTCCTGGCACTCATGCACCCAGACCTCAATAATGTTGTTGAGCCTATCCACAGCCGTCAGCTTGAATTCAGTCTTCTTTTTTTTGGGTTCCTCCAAAAGAATCACCCTGTTTTGGTATATCCACTATATCAAAATAAAGATGAAAAATAAGTAAGCCAGCTTCATAGAAAATAAAAAAAGGGCTTACTTGCTTTTCTTCTTATTCTCGCGGTTCTTTTTGATTCTTTCCATTTCTGCCGGACCGATTACGCCGCCCATTATTATCACCTTTAAGGCATAAGGTATTTCTTCTTATTAATTGTTTTGGTTCGATTTTCGGATGGCTGGCATTGAAGGTTAGCACCAAGGAATCCAACGTGACATAAGCTGCATATTACTACAGGACGCCGGTAATAAATATTTATAGATTGCATACAATACCATAATTAGTATGGCTATCCCTACTATCAACACTACTATTGTTATAAGGTTCGGGTCTCCATTCTTGTTTCTTATAAAGCTCTTCACCTTCAGTCACCTCTATTTATAGATATATTATAGGTGTAATATATCTTATGGTAGCCAGGTCTATCGGAAGATATAGTGGTGTTTTTTCAGGGAGGCATGCGCTCTCAAGACAGAGAAAGTACACACGTAAGGATTTTATATCGTGCCGGATCCCTGTTTCTCATTTTCTCGATTTTAGACTCAAAGCCCTGGCAGCAAGCATGGAGCCGCCATAAGGCATAACAATAATTTTTGCCGCCTCGCCGTGTTTTTGAAGCGATTCTCCCAGGGCATCCTGCAGAGTCGCTGGAATGAAATATGCTTTCCTTACCATCTCGTCCGGCAGCGAAGATACAAGGTAAAGGTCGACCCTTTTTGATAAAGCCGCGATAAGGGCTGCCTTGTGAGCGCCCATAACGAACCCGCATTTGAACTTCTCGATCGCTTCATCCCTGTTCAGGTTCAGCCACTCCTCGTATACACGGTTCCCGCACCCTTCCCTGCACTCTGCGACCAGGATTATAGAACCGCCGTCTTTGACCGCGTTCCTGGCATGCTCAAGCGCTTTGTGCGACTGGAATATATTGATGTCCTTTGGGTAGCCGCCCGGGGAAACGATAGCAATATCAGCAGGTTCTACCTTAACTTTGGATATCCTGTCAAGGAATTCAACGCCTTTTCTGTGCGCTTCTATATAATCTCCTGCTGCGGCATATACGACCTCCTTCCTCTCGTTCAATACCACGTTCAGGATAAAATCAATGCCAGCCATGGCGGCTGCCTCTTCGATATCTTCCCTTACAGGGCTGTCAAGCCTTCCAGCGGAGGATCTCGGGTCAAGCATCAGGGCGTGATTGGCATCGATGCTCCTCTTTGAGGAAACCGCAGGAAGAACGGATTTTGCGCCGCCAGAGTAACCCGCATAGTAATGGAATTCGATAGTCCCTGTGCATATCACAATATCGGCATTAACAACAGGTCTGAAGACATCTACAGGCGTGCCCCTCGTTGTAGTGCCCAGGTAAACGCAATTATTTACATCGTGTTCTATGCTCTTTATTTTGCCATATAACTCCCCTAATATGGCTTTCTTCTCCTCCTCTGTCTGTTTCCTGTGGATTCCAAGTCCGAATATTACGGTGATATCCTCTATCCCGCCCATTTTCAACTCGGATATCAGGAGCGGAAGCAGTTTGGCTGTAGGCGTGGGGCGGGTTGCATCGCTGACGATTATTACCGCATTTTTGCCCTGTTTTGCGATATCCGACAGGCGCATGCTTCCTACAGGGGTGCTGATGGCTCTCTCTATCTCTCTTGCTTCATCAATAGCGGTTCTTATTTTATCAGGTTTTAGGACATTTACTTTGTAATTTGCGGGTATATCGACTGAGGTCTCTGTATTCCCGAACGGCAGATGGTATAACACATCATGCTTGAATGCATAAAAATAACTTATATTTTTGGATTGACTGTAGCTAAAATCATTTCTTTTTTATTTCATTTTGTTTACTGTCCCTGGCATACTTTCTCTTAAAAAAGAAATATAATGTCGTTAATACCACAGCCAGAACCGCTGCTACCGCCAGGTCAGATGTTTTGTAATCTTCCCCTCTCATAACATATTTTCTCATCAGCGAACTGGCTGTGATGAAAAGCGCAAATAAGAAAACAACGACCGCTTCAGATATTTCTTTTATAATCGATTTCGACATCGCATAGCCTCTACCTTACAATCGTTTTTACAAATTCTTTTTCACTTATATTAGATTTGATAACGATAATATAATAACCGGGTAAATAAGCCTCTTTTGTCTCTATAAGTTCGCTGTAAACGAAATCGTTGCTCTCGAATGCGATGCTATCGACCAATTCAGATCTCTCGGTATTATTCACTTTTACATCAAAGTATGATCCGTTGAACCCCTTTGAAGCCAGCAGGGTTTTGTATTCCCCGAATGCCCGGTTCGCTTTTTGTTTTTCCTTATAATAGAATGAAGCGATGTAGATTCTTTCTTTATATTCGCGCGAATACTTTTCGTTATACCCGGCAGGTTCATAAAACTGCCAGTCGTAATTCTCCCAGGGGGCATAGACCGCTAACTTGTCGTCTACCTCGTATCCCCCCTGAAAATCAAGGCGTACATCGGGATTTGTTCGCTTTTGGGACCGATTGAGAGAGAATCTATAATAACGGGGATAGATACAATAGCGATTATAATAACCAGCAGGGCAAGCTTCAGTTTTTTATGCACAGGCTTATTATTTCATTCAGAAATAAATAAGTAAAGCCTAAAGAACTGATACTCCAAATTCATCCTTATTTTTTACAATCACCCCATCCTTTAAAAAAAGCCTCTTCACAATCACATTTAGATAAAGCTAAGAAAAACAAAAATAAGATTATATATGGAATGAGCCTGAAAAGAGGAAATCGATTATGGATGCTACAGTAAAAGCCATAGAAACGACGGGAACGATTGATGCTCAGCACCGGCTTCTTTTAGACGAACCGCTACCTGTTGCATGCCCAACAAAGGTTCGCGTCATTATTCTGTTGCCTGAAGAAGCTGATATTAATGAGAAGGAGTGGCTCTATGCAGCCGCCTCCAACCCCGCTTTTGATTTCCAACCCTATTGGCCCGCATCGCCACGTCATTCTGGCATTTATCGCCAGTAGAATAGTAACTGGCATAGTAACTGGCAACGACTTACTGGAAACCGATGTTGTATTGGACTCAAGCCCATACGGATTTTAATGTAACTGGTTTGCATGTATCCTCCACACTTCGATTGCATCGGCTTATGACTGTTACGACTGCACTTATCAGGCGTGAGTTGGGAGAGTTAACACCCCGGATGGAGGATGAAGCGGTTGAAAGGTTGCATAAATTATTTGGTTTAAAGAGTTAAACTCCTGCATATGGATAGGGCAGAAGAAATCAAACTACAATACAAACGGCTCAGGAGTGAATATGGCGAGCTATACGATGAAGTACTGCAAATCTTATTCCGAAATGATCCCATCGGAATTAATTTCGAAATCAATACTGACGAGTACGAGCCAGAAGTTAGCACGATTCTTCCACGACTGATAGAAGCGCACTCGGTAGAGGACTTGCAGAAAATAATCCACCAGGAATTTATCCGATGGTTCAGTGCCGATATCGCAGGCTCAAGGGCAAAATATGCCAGGATTGCCCAGGAGGTATGGGGTGCTTATAAGAAACACGCGGTCTAACATCATGAAGTAATTTAAAATATTTGTGGAAACCCTTTTAACTCCACAAAATCATTTCTATATAATGTTCGATAAAGAGGAATTTAATCGCTGGATTGCTCAAGCCTCTGATACTTTAAACTCCGCCAGAATGGATTATTCAACAAAAAGCTATAACTGGTGTTGCTTTAAGGCACAGCAGGCTGCTGAGTACGCTGTTAAAGGGCTCCTAAAGGGACTTGGGGTATCAGCATACGATCTTTCAATACAAACTCTGACAACCTGTGCCAGAACCTTGGACAGGCATTATGTACCGGCGCGTTATCCAGATGCCTTTACCGAGGGCAGTCCTTTCGAATTTTATGATGATAGAACTGCACTTGATGCTCTGGATTGTGCTGAAAAGATTTGCAATTTTTGCCTCACTAATGGAAAGAAATATGAATGAAGCAACTGATATTTTAAAAGAATACTCAAAGGTACTATCCTCCAAGCTCGGAAAATTTACAGGCATACTCTATGGCTCAATGGCAAGGGGAGATTATAATCTCTGGAGCGATATCGATTTTCTCGTAATTTCTGATGAACTTCCAGAGAATCCTTTAAAAAAGCTTGAGTTCCTCTACTCGCTTACGGAGATACCTATCGAGGTTAAGGGATATACAAGAAACGAGTTTCTTAAAATGGTAGAAAAAAGGAACCCCATCGCGCTTGATGCCCTTGTAGAGGGGAAGGTTATCGTGGATGATGGCTTCTGGGAAATAGCTAAATATAAGTTCGAGGAGACCAAAAAGAAGTATGAGCTTATAAAAGAGGATAAGCACTGGATATCCCTGAGTATGAAAAGAAATTTTTTAAAAGATCGAGGAAAAGTATCAGCTACGGGTTGATAAAATCTAGCTTATTGATGATTTTACCCGCTCCCTCCCACCACCGCCTTCCTCACCAGCACATGCGGCGACCCGTCGCTCACAGGCACAAGCTGCCCCGCCTTCCCGCACCTGCCTGAGTTCATCTCCAGGTCATTCCCCACCGCAGCAACGTTATTCAGTATCTCAAGCGTGTACCCCGATAATGAGACATCCCGCAGGGGCGTGGTAATCTCTCCGTTCTCCACCATGTACCCGCGCTCGGCATTGAACTGGAACACGCCCTCGCCCGGGTTGACCTGCCCGCCGCGCGAGCCTTTCAGGTATATCCCGTCCTTCAATTCACCCAGCATTTCCTCGAATTTCATCTCCCCGTTGCCTATGAAGGTATTGCTCATCCTGATAACAGGTCGGGAATAGCCCTGGGCGCGGGAGTTCCTGCTCTCGCCGCCGAGAATGCCCGCGGTCTCTCTTGAATGGAGGTACGATCTCAGCACGCCGTCCTGTATAAGCGCCGTTCTCTTCGATTCAGCGCCTTCGTCGTCGAAGGGATAGTACCCGAATTCGTGAAGGGAGGGATCATCGTAAGCCGTAACAAGAGGGGACGCTATCTGCGTGCCGATCTTATCTGTGAGTATGGAGTTGCCCTCAAGCACGTGATCAGCCTCCACGGCATGACCGACTGCCTCATGAATGAAAACGCCTGCAAGCTCCTGGTCAAGTACCACAGGGTAGGTGCCGCCTTTCGGTGTCTTTGCTGAGAGGAGTTCAATAGCGGTATTTGCGGCTTTATGAGCCAGTCCGAACGCATCATACTGCTTAAATATCTCAAACCCTGAAACCCCGAACCTGCTCTCCCTGCCGATCTGGTAAATGCCTTCAGACATAGCAACTGCACTGATCGCAAAACCTGTCCTGTTCAGCGTATATTCTGAATCCAACCCTTCTGAGCTTGTGTACCTGACTGTAGTAAGAGACTCAGAGTAGATGGCGCTTGTGCTCTTGATACCATCCACCCGCGCGGTTTTTTCGATCTCAGCAAGTAGTTTCACCTTATCCTCAATTGGGATGTCCCTGGGATTCTCCTTTACCTCAGGAAGATTGCGCAGCGTCGGTCTCTCAATGGGCGCAAGCTTGATAGGATTCCTGTGGCTCCTTGTCCCTGCTGCCTCTGCAAGCCTTTTAGCAGAGGTGACGGCATCATCAAGCTTCTCAGGATTATCCTGGGAAACGAAGCCCCATGTGCCCCCGCTCAGGACGCGCACAGCCGCGCCGCTTGAGAAGTTGTTTGAGACCTCCCGTATCTCGCCGTTGTCAAGGATAACGGCTGTGCTGATGCTCTTTATAATACGGGTGTCATAAAAATCCATGGGCTCTCACAGTGCTGTAACGGGTCGGCTCTCCGGGATGGCGATATTGAATTTTGTCCTTGATGCAAGCTTTTTCAGAGTAGAGATAAGACCTTCCTTCTCTACACCCACAAGGCTGTATTCCAGGACCTCCTCGATATCTGTCACAGGGACAATCTTGATCTGATCCTTATACTCGTCTTCGATGAGCACGTCTCCAAGGTTTGATTTCGGGATTATGACAGTCTTTATACCTGCACGTGCTGCAGCCTCTATCTTGTATGTGACTCCGCCCACAGGCAGCACATCGCCGCGAACCGAGAGTGAGCCTGTCATAGCCACACTCTGGTCTATGGGAATACCCTGAATTGCTGAGAGGACTGCCGTAGCTATGGATATGCTGGCTGAATCGCCTTCCACGCCCTCATACGTGCCCACGAACTGGATATGGACATCCATGCCGGATATATCCTTGCCAGTGGTCTTCTTGATGAGCGCTGAGACGTTCTGTACTGCCTCTCTTGCTATGCTCTTCAGCATGCCTGTGGCTATGATATGTCCCTCTGACTTGGACTGCGTGGGCGCTACCTCGGCGATTATTGGAAGGACTATGCCTGAATCCTCGCCCATCACTGCAAGACCGTTGACCCTGCCAATCTGTGCGCCTTCCTTGACGAACAGCTTGTAATCTTTCCTGCGCTCAAGGCTCTGGTAGGCGACCTGCTGCTCGACCGAGCGGGCAATGCTCTTGGCTTTCAGTACGTGCTGGGCTGTAGTAAGCGGGGCTTTCTCGCCGTGCGCTATATCGCCAGCCACTCGCACCAGTCCGCCCAGGTCCCTGAGCTTGAGGGTAAGGTGTCCTTTCCTGCCTGCCCTGCGCCTTGCTTCGCGGATGATCTCCTCCACGGCGCTACGGTCGAAATGCGGTATTTTACCGTCCCTTACGACCTCCTGGGCTATGAACCGCACAAGCTTCTGCCTGTTCTCGGCAGAATCCTCGATGGTATCGCTCATGTAGACCTCGTAGCCGTATCCTTTGACCCTTGACCGCAACGCAGGGTGCATGCCCTTTAAGGCATCAAGGTTCCCTGCGGCGATGAGGATGAAATCGCACGGCACTGGGTCGGTCTTGACCATCGCTCCGCTTGAGCGCTCAGACTGACCTGTTATTGCGAATTCCTTCTCCTGGAGCGCAGTGAGCAGGTTCTGCTGTGACTCGATGCGCAGCGTATTTATCTCGTCGATAAACAGCACGCCTTTGTGCGCCTTGTGAATAGCACCGCTCTCTACCCTGTCATGAGCAGGTGTCTCAAGCCCGCCAGACTGGAACGGGTCATGCCTGACATCACCGAGCAGAGACCCGGCATGCGCACCTGTTGCATCAATGTAAGGGGCGATCTCCTTGCCGGTATTTGAGACAAGCAGTTTGGGGATGAATATTGTCTCTTTCGGCATGAACTGGCGCATCATTATAGCGATAAGTACCGCTGCTATGATGCCCCAGAGGAGCATACCCGTATAAAATGAATAAGCGACTATGCCCAGCACAAGCAGCATGACGAACATGTTCCTGGCTTGCATTCTCTTTTGAGCCTCAATTTTATGGGCATCGCTTATCTCTTTACCTTTCCCGGCAGGGACGATGCGTATCTTGGGATTGTTTGGGTCTTCAGGGTTGTGGTATATCAACACATCCTGCAGCTCTTCCTTCGGCAGCAGCTCAGCCATCGCTTTTGCCAGCATCGATTTGCCGGTACCAGGGGTCCCCAGCATCATTACATGCCTTCGCTGATTGGCTGCCTTCTTGACTACCTCAACGGCATGTTCCTGCCCTATTACCTGTTCTATTAATTGTTTTGGAACCTCGATATCTTTGGTGGACGCTATATCTAACCCGCCAAGAAGATCCTGGTTCTTTAATTCTTTTTTCTCCATGGGTTGTTACCAACTAGTATTAACAAATTAGTGTTATTCGTTATAACACTATCGCAAGTTCAAGTTGCATATGCTCTAATAAAAATTCGTTCTTATATCTTTTTCGCAGCATTGAACAAAATCTATACGTAACATTAAACATATTACTTGATTACATATATAATCTGTGGAGGTAACTCAATGAGCACTTCGATTCAAATAGGGAAAATAATGGGCATCCCGATCAGGCTTCATATCACTTTTCTCCTGATCCTGCCGGTTTTCGCGTGGATATTTGCAAATAACATGCCTGCATTCGGTTTCGCTGATGTTAAACCGGATTCGCTCCGCTATGCACTGGCTCTATCTACGGCAATACTGCTTTTTACATGTGTGCTGCTGCATGAGTTCGGTCACTCCTACGTAGCTTTGAGACACGGGTCAAATATCCAGAGCATAACGCTTTTTCTCTTCGGCGGGGTTTCATCCATGGAGGAGATACCGAGGAACCCCAGGGTAGAGTTCAAGATGGCGCTTGCAGGACCTGCTACCAGCCTTCTGATCGGTGCAACGCTTCTCATAATATACTACGGGTTTTTTAGAACCGACAACTCCATACTCAACCCCTACCTGCGCCTTGTCTGGCTGATAGGGTATATAAACATAACACTCTTCATCTTCAACCTTCTCCCGGCGTTTCCCATGGACGGCGGAAGGCTCCTGAGGGCGTGGCTCGCCGGCAGGATGCCCTACATCAAAGCCACTCAGGCGGCTGCAGGCATCGGGAAGATGTTCGCCATCTTTATGGGCATCTTCGGGTTTTTAACAGCCGCTATCGGAGGGATCTGGTTCATTCTCATAGCATTCTTTATATACATCGGCGCATCGGAGGAGGAAAAATCCACTGCGGTCAATGTTATACTCGAAGGCGTAAAGATAAGGGATATTATGTCAAGGGACGTTAAAACAGTAAGTTCCGGGATGAGCGTGGAAGAGCTTGTAGAGATCATGTTCAGGCTGAAGCATATGGGGTACCCGGTCGTAGATGATGGAAGGCTTATAGGCATAGTGACTTTCACGGATGTCCTGAAGGTTCCCAAGGAGGAGAGGAAAAACGTTAAGGTCTCACAGATAATGACAAGAGAACTTATAACCTGCAAGGAAGATGATGATGCTGTAGTAGCATTAAAACTTATGACGATGAACAATATAGGCAGAATAATAGTTAAAGACGATGGAAAAATGACAGGTATCGTGTCCAGAACGGACATCCTGAGGGCAGTGCAGTTACTGGAATAGCATGAACAGCGGGAGTTACGCAGTCAATTATAATTTCAACTACAGGAATCCTGCCGTGTCTTCAGGTGGAAGGATCATCCTGGTAGGGACTGCTCATGTCTCTAATAAGAGCGTGGCAGAGGTAAATGAAGTTATCGACAGGGAAAAGCCTGATATAGTGGCGGTTGAGCTGTGCCAGGGAAGGTACAAGGCGCTAAAAGGGGAAGAAGAGGTCAAAGAGATAAATATAAAGGATATGCTGAGCGGCGGGAAGTTCTACTACTTTTTGCTGCACTGGCTCCTTGCGTATGTCCAGAAGAAAATCGGCACGGATACGGGTGTGAAACCCGGCGCCGAGATGCTCTCGGCTATTGAGAAGGCTGAAAAAACCGGAGCCCGAGTTGCGCTTATAGACCGGGATATCCAGGTAACTCTTGCACGCTTCTGGAGCAGGATGTCCTTTTTTGAGAAACTTAAGCTGTTCGGTTCTCTTACCGCTGCGACGCTCGGTTTTGGCACAAAGGACATTGATATAGACACAGTAACGCAGGAGGATGTCGTCGCCCAGCTCATCTCTGAGCTAAGGAAGATGGCTCCGAGCGCAGCCTCTGTTCTGCTCGACGAGAGGAATATCATCATGGCGAAGAACCTGATTGACCTGTCCAGGGAAGGTACGGTCGTGGCAGTAATCGGAGCAGGTCACAGGGAAGGCATACAGAGGTATCTTGATGCCCCCGATACCATCCCCCCTGTCGGGGAACTGTTGACCATCCCTAAGAAGCGGTTTAGCTGGCTTCGGGCTGCTACTGTTGCGTTCATAGCGATGGTCGTAGGAATGCTCGCTCTTCTTATATATTCGGGCGGAGTTACCCTATCGACTCTTCTTACTGCATTTCTCTATCTGTTTATTACCCAGGGGATTCTTTCAGCGATTTGCGTTCTTATAGTCCGCGGTCATCCTTTCTCTGCACTGACCGCTTTTGGCCTTGCATGGTTCGCATTCCTGCATCCTTTACTTGCTGTCGGGACGCTGGCAGGGTTCGTAGAGGCACATTTTCGACCCCCGACAACCAGGGATTTTAAGACGATAATGAAAGATGAATATCTGTTCAGCTGGGATGATGTACCTGGAAAAGACAGCACAAGGCTTGCAGAGTTCATAGCCAGGAATTACAGTGCAGACTGGGTCAGGACTGCAAAAATTGAAAAAATGAATGAAAGGACTATATCTATCTCGGCGGAAAAGAACCAGATACTTATCCAGCTTAACGATGATGGAATAAATGATCCGGAATCAATTAAAAGACCCCGGAAAATAACTCTGATATTCAATGATCCATTCATTGATTCAGAAACCGATGCAGAGAAAGAACATGGGTTAACAGTAGAAACGGAAAATAACAGGCTGAACGTTTACAGAGCCAAAACATTAACAGATCTGATGCAGAACAAGCTGTTCCGGATAATACTTGTGGCTGCTCTTGCTAATCTTGGGAGTATGATAGGGACTTTTGTAGCAATACCAGTGATGGTACATTACCTGGGCATCCCCAATCCGCTTGATATTCTCAGGACCGCCCTGGATACCGGGCTGGGCGCATTAAGGAACGTGCTGTGAGATTATTTCAGATTATTTCTCGATAACTGTCCCTGTATACCTTCCATTTACCGCGTCCAGGATATTCCTGGGATTTTCCCCGCTTAGAACTATTGTTTTTATATTGCTGCGCTCTATTACTTTTGCAGCAAGCAGATCCACGGGCGCGTTTGCACCCGCGACCATCTCGGTCTTAAGGATAATCTCAATAAGCTGTTTTGGTGTGAGTTTATCTAATTTCTTTGCGTCCCTGTTCTTTTTCGGGTCGCTCGTATATACGCCGTCTATGGACGTGGCATTGATGAGAAGGTCGGCGCCGATATACTCAGCAAGAACCGCGGATACCGCGTCCGTGGTCTGTCCCGGCGCCACCCCTCCCATGACGATTATTCTTATCGAGAGGCTCGCTCTCTTTGCCTCTTTATAATCCAGGGGGGGCTCACAGTAGGCTGCATCACCGAGAGCTGCGATGAGCAAACGGGCGTTTAACCGCGTCAGCTCTATACCGATGAGGTCGCATGTCGCCTCATCGGCACCAAGCTCTCTTGCCACGCCTATGTAATCGCGCGCCGCTTTCCCGCCCCCGGTTACAACGAACAAAGTGTTATTTTTTGCAATCTCCTTCAACGCCGATGCATAACCTCTGAATTTTTCAGCATCCAGTGTGCGTGCCAGTACAGAACCGCCTACAGATACTACAATTATCATAGCCCTTAATAAGAATCTCTAATAATATTATCTTTCTTATCAATAGTAGCTATATTTTACAGTATTATCAGAAGGCTATATGCAGTGCATGGAGCAGTATAACAAGGACCGCACCCGGTACTCCTCCGAGAGCGCAGACGAGTACAACGGGGACCGTATATCCGATGCCCAGATTGAAAATAAAGTTGCTCGCTACAAGAAGGATAAGACCCAATATGGTATTTACGATCAGATGCGACGCGGTTTTCAGTACATAGTACGCGGCGATCACAGCAATGACCACCAGGAATAATATTATCCATTCGATTGCCATAAGTTATACGGATATGCTTCTATTTATTAAATATTTCGCTGCTCGTGCCGGCAAACAGCGGGTTTACACCGGCGGATTTTATCCCGAATACTCCTTTTACCTGTCCTTTACGTACATGAGGAATGGCACTTGCAGGCTCCCCTTGCGGTTTTCTTTATTTTCACGATCTTCATGATATACCTCCTTAAATCACGGGTAGTTTCCCAGATTTATCATTAATATTGGTTATTTAAGTAGCTTTCGGTCGTGAAATGATTGCGCGGAACAATTAGCATTTTTTTTCGTGTAAATAAGTTTTATTAATAGATAATGTATATTATAGTGTTTGCAGCATCCGAATGCTGCAAGGAGAGTCGATATATAATGGCAGAAATCAAGAATTTCATTTTAAGGAACAAAAATGGCAGTGAGGACGGTGTATTTACGGGACGCCAGCCGCGCCAGGCTGCCCTTAAAGCAGCGAACAGGATTGGGGGAACCAAAGATAAACCGGTCGAGATCAGGCTGCGGGAGCGGGGAACTAAGAAGGTTCATATATTCAAGGGCTGGAAAGAGGAAATAGAAGCCCCCAAGAACAAGCCATCATGGATGCCGGAAAAGATCAATAAGCCGTTCGTGAAGAAGGTTGGAATTGAAAAGCTGGAGAAGCTTTAATCCATCCTTTTTTTAGCGTCTCAAATAACTTTAAGTACATAGAGGGTATTATATATTTACAAGGAGACAGACAAGGTATGGATATCTTTGATGTACTGGGCGCTATCTCAAAGAGAAAGCTAACGCTCATGTATTCAGGTATTAATGAGAATGAAGCTTTAACTAAGGCTGAACTTGATATATCCTTAGAATATCATATCTCGCTCTTTGATATTGAGAAGCTGGTAGGGCATAAGGCAAGCCGTACCAGGACCCACAGGCACCGCCGCTCGCTCTCGTAATTTTTTTACTGCCTGCTGTCCAGGTCTTTCCTTATTTAAGGAGCAGGAGTAGTTTAGATGATGCAACCACAGGTGACATTTTAATACCGTTATAATTTTTTAGCCGCATTTCCATTTTGTAAGCCGTTTAAAATATATAGTGGATACCCGGAATAGGATGGGAAGATTATGAAACGAAGCCGTCTGGAGATAGTAATAGATATACTGAAAGTATGCGGTGAAGAGACGAAAAAGACCCGCATCATATACAGGACGAACCTTAATTACCAGCTCACAGAGAAGTACCTGGCTCTATTATTAGAAAACAGGTGGGTGGAAAGGATCGAGAACGAATATAAAATAACCTGCAAGGGAAAGGAATTCCTGAGCAAGGCAAAGGAAGTCAGTTTGCCCTTTGAACTGACGTAAAATCCTTTTTATCTCTTAATGCTGATATTGATCACCTTCCAACCTTCATCCACACCATGAAGGGCACTGACCGAACCAGCGATTACCCCGCTCAGCATTCTCCTGACAAATTCATTCATCGGGATCTTTTTCCCATCGACCTCAAGAACAATATCTACGTCTTCCATTAGGATACCTCCCCGTACTCTATGTAAGACACCCGTAATAGTTTTACTGATAGGCGTGAATTTTTAGAAAGATTTTAATATACAAAGACTATCGTGGGGCTTATGCAGGAATACAGGCTCAGGATCCTTGATATGCAGAAAGAGGAAAGACCCAGGGAGAGGCTTATAAAGAATGGCGCTGCTGCGTTAAGCGATTATGAACTCCTGGCTATAATCCTCAGGACAGGTTCCAGGCAGGAGAACGTAATAAACCTGTGCCAGAGGATATTATCCGAACATAATTTAAAACAGCTTTCAACTATCAATATCGCACAGTTGATGAAAATACACGGCATCAAAGAGAGTAAAGCTGCACAGATCGCAGCCTGTTTTGAGATCGCAAGGAGGCTTGAATCCTTCAGGGAAGAAGTGAAACCCAGAATCAACTCGCCTGAAGACGTTTACAGGCTGATCTATCCCAGGATGAGGGAGCAAAAGAGAGAGAATTTTATCGAGCTCTGCCTTGATACCAAGAATCAGGTAATCAGGGAGGAAACTGTTTCCGTAGGCTCGCTCAACGCCAACATCGTGCATCCGAGAGAAGTATTCAGGACCGCGCTGGCTGTATCTGCCGCGCACATAATCGTGGCTCACAACCACCCCTCAGGAGACCCTGCACCCAGCAGGGAAGATATAGAGATAACAAAAAAACTTATAGAAGCAGGAAAGATAATAGGAGTGGAAGTGCTCGACCATGTCATAATAGGCGATGGACGGCATTTCAGCATGAAAGAGGCTGGACATATCTGAATGTATTCTGCTCTCATCCTGGCAGGCGGAAAGGGCAGCCGCCTGGGCTACCGGGAAAAAGCCCTGATTGATATAAAAGGCAGACCGCTCATAGCCATAGTTATCGAAATGATGGAAAAAGCAGTTGATAACATTATAATATCGGTACGCGACAGGGAACAGGGGGAACTGCTGGATTCCCGCCTGTCCGGTCTGGTGAAGCCATCGTACACGTTCGCATACGATGCCTATAAAGAGAGAGGACCTCTTGCAGGCATACTCTCAGGGCTTGAGGCTTGCAGGGATGAGTACTGTTTTATAGCAGCCTGCGATATGCCGTTTATAAACAAGGACGTTGTGAAGATGCTCCTTAGGGAGTGCGAACATTACGATGCAGCCGTACCGCACTGGGAAGATGGCTTCCTTGAGCCACTGCATGCTGTTTACAGGCGCAAGCCCATGATACGGGAGACAAAAAAAGCCATCGAGAGAGGTGAGACCATCATCCTGGCTCCGGTATTCGAACTGAATGTCAATTATGTTGCGGTAGATGATATCAGGAAGCTTGACCCTGAATTAAGAACATTTATAAATATCAATACCTACGAAGATATAGAAAAATTATCTGAAATGTTTTAATATGTATATAGAACAATACAGGGCAAAAGAGTTTTCCGGTAATGTACCGCGGAAAAAGACCTATTCAGTAGCGGTCGAGGATACCGTTGATTTGTTCGTAAACAGGATGCACATGGCTGCGATCCTTGCTACGCCTGAGATGCTGGAAGAGCTAGCTCTTGGCTATCTCATCTGCGAGGGGGTCGTGAAATCTACCGATGAAATCCTGGAGCTTCACATAGACGGAAAAAAGATACATATCGAGATAGAGGCAGGCGATGACTTCGAGCTGTGGCGTGAGCTGCGTTCATCAGGATGCGTAGGGGTGCGGTGGGATGAGAACGAGGACGTCCATGTGCGCCCGGATGCGCGGTTCAGCCTGGATGCTATCAGAAAAAGCCTTGTCTTCCTGGAGTCCGATATATACAGGGAGACGCACGGGACGCATGCCGCCTGCCTCGTGAACGCTGAAGGGAAATGCGTAATAAAGGCGATAGATGTAGGGCGGCACAATGCTTTTGACAAGGTCGTGGGACGCGCCTACCTCGACAGCCTCGATGTCAGCAGGCATTTCCTCTTCTCAACGGGAAGGCAGTCCGCTGGCATGGTGATGAAGGCTGCGCGCGCCGGAGTACCGCTTGTAGCCACGAAGACCGCGCCACTGAGCACAGGCATTGAGGCTGCGGAAAGAACTGGGGTTTGCCTCGTATGCTTTGTATCAAACGACAGGCTTTCGGTCTTTACACATCCTGAGAGGCTCCTGTGACCCCGCCCGTCATCTGCATCGTGGGGAAAAGCAAAAGCGATAAAGTGAGGTTGATGGAGGGGCTGATAAGAGAGCTTAAAACCCGGGGTCTTCGGGTGGGCGCTCTGAAACATCACAAACACGGGGATTTTGAGATGGATATAGAAGGAAAAGATACATGGAAATATGCAAGGGCAGGGGCTGATACTGTGGCGATATCCTCGCCAACCAGGCTCGCTGTGATAAAGAACGTAGAGGGCGAGATGGACATCGACGAGTTCTGCGGCAGATACTTCGCGGACAGCGATATCGTGCTCGCCGACGGGTTCGCGCTATCAGATAAGCCGCGCATAATAGTTGCCGATACCTGCGAGGAGATAGAGCTTTTCGAACGTGGATGCGAGGTTGTCGCAGTCGTGGGGAAAGCCGGGATGGGGGATATTAACGGGGTTAAGAATAAGATTCTGAGTTTTTTAGATAAGACCGGGAAAACCTCCTCGTTTTCCCGGTAAATCTCATCTCAAATACCTTTCTTCCCTGATTTCTCAAGCATTTTCTTAATTGCTTCCATGTTTAATTTACTTCTCATTGTCTCTATATTTAAACTGCTTTTTATTGCATCAAGGCTTATCTTGTTCTTCGCAGTCAAAACATAGATTATAACCGCTCCCAGACCTGTCACTAATCCTCCGATCAGGAGATAACTCAGCGGTTCCTCCTTAACCTCAACCGTCTTCTTCTGGCTCATTATTTCAACAGTATAATTACCCTTCGGAAGGGTCATTTCCTGTGTGAAATTGATTTCCTGCGTCTTACCGGGGTCGATGGTGACGTTGGTGCTGCCTGCAACAGAACCGTTGACCAGAAGCACTACCGGCTGTGTATCTGCCTTTGTGCCCACGTTCGTGATATTCGACCTGACAAGGTATTTCTGACCTGAGAATATGACCTCAGGCGTGACATTGATGTCGAGCGCCTTGTATTCAGTGAACGGCGCCCTTACTTCTACCTCTCTGGAGACAGTGATATAACCGGTCTTGGATGCGGAAACTGTGTGGGTACCGCTTGTCTCAAGCTTGTAGTCCAGGGTTCCGTTGCTATTTGTCGTCCCGATGGTCGCATTATCATAGGTCACTGTCGCGCCGCTTATCGCTGAACCGTTGTACGTGATTCTTATCCTCATGGTCTCGAACTGGTTAGCCTTGGAAGGTGCTTCCATGCTGAGCCTGTACTCGATATATTGCAGTATCTCTATGCCCCTGATGGCTTTCTGGTACCCGAGCTTGGTCGCTGTTATGTTGTAATTGCCTTTTAACGTCTTTGGCAGGGTATAGTTAAGGATGCCGTTATTGTCAGTCTGCCCCGCATCTGTGGAATCGATCGATAAAGATGCATTCCCGACTGTATTACCGCCCGCTGTGACCTTTATATTGATCACATCGCCTGCTGTTGCTTTAGACGGCGCGTCTATTACAAGCTGGTTGGCTATCATATTTTCAGTTACCGTCACAAAAGGATAGAACCTCAGGGTACTGGAATCCGCGACTTTAAATTTGATGTCTCCCATCACATCGCTCGTGCTTGAAGATGACAGGCTGATAGTACCTTTGTTCTTCATAGTGATCTGGGTTGAATCAACACTTGTGACTTCCATGTTACCTTTCCTGTCTCCGCTCTTCACGTACGTAGGAGTTGCCGAGATCTGGAACACTCCTTCAACGAACGCTGCATTTATCTCCCTGCCCCTGAATACGTTGGTGAAGTGCACGATTATAATGGGAAGATCGCTCACGCTTCCCACCTTGTCAGGTTCATAAACATACGTCTGGTCTCCTGCTAAGGTGCCCTGGTCTACCTCGCTTCCGTCCTTCAGCAGTACATACCATATCTGTCCTGGTCCTGCGCCTATATCTACAGCCTTGATCTGAAGCACATAGCCTTCTTTTAAGGTTAACGTCCCGCCCTCCGAGACTGTGCGCTTGTCCTTATCGTCGAGAAGTACCTCGTGGAGCTGGCTTGCAGAGAGGGCGCTTACTGGTACGATATTTGAAGTTTGTCCCGGTGGATGGGTATCGGAAGTATAGGCTGCGAAATACTTCTTTGCCATGAACCCTATCACCTGGTACGAGCCGAATCTTGAATACTTGAAGTTGACATTCTGGGGCGAGGTAGTATATACCAGTCCGTTTTCTGCTATTTGCCTCTGTCCTGAAATGTTAGTCGCTAACTTGAATTTCTCGCTCCCTACATCCCCATCTATATCATAGTAGAAGCCTATGTTCGTGCCGCCGACGTTCATGCCGAAGTTCATGGGGGTCCATTCATCGGTAGCATCATAGATCGTTCCCCTTACCTCATAGCTGCCGGAGATATCCGTGGTCAACCCGAAGCGCAGAACACTGCTATTATCAGCTACCATGATCTTCAGGTTGCCCATCAGGTCTCTTGTGACTCCGGCGGAGAGGTCAATCGTGTTCTCATTTATCATTTTGATCTGGGATGCATCAACGCTTGTGACTTTCATGTTACCTTTCATGTCGCCGCTCTTTACGTTGGTCGGGTTATCCGATATCTGGAACACTCCTTCGATAAAGGCTGCATTTATCTCCCTGCCCCTGAACACGTTGGTAAAGTGCACGATTATAATCGGAAGGTCGGTGACACCGCCTACCCTGCTCGCCTCATAAACATAAGTCTGGTCTCCGGCTAAAGTGCCCTGGTCTACCTCGCTTCCGTCCTTCAGCAGTACATACCATATCTGTCCGGGTCCTGCTCCTATGTCTACAGCCTTGATCCGAAGCACGTAGCCTTCTTTCAAGGTGAACGTCCCGCCTTCTGAGATAGTGCGCTTGTCCTTATCATCAAGCAGAACCTTATGGAGCTGGCCTGAAGAAAGTGTACTTACCGCATTAATTGTCGATGTCTGCCCCGGAGGGTTTGTATTCGAGGTGTATCCTGCAAAGTACTTCTCTGCCATGAACCCTATTACCTGGTACTTCCCGAACCTTGAATAAGTGAAGTTGACTTCATATGGGGTTGTGGTATAGATTACATCGCCCTTGTCCAGGTTCCTGTCGATGTTCTTGATCGTAAGATTCTCCGTACCCAGGTCGTTATCCAGGTTGTAGTAAAAGCCTGAGAAGCTGTACGGGTTCCATGTATAGGTAGTGCTCATTCCCTTGGTCGCGTCCCATACGCGGTTGCCGGTCAGATACGTCTTGGGGCGGACGGTCCAGTTCCATGAGTACAAGGCGGTTCCATTATCATTGGTACCATTAACTGTAATATTCCATGTACCTAGTGAGGGTGTGTTATTCAGATAATAGGATGAAGTTGTCGAATTGCCTCCAGCGCCGGATATTGTTGCCCCGTTAATGAACCATGAGACATTTACAATTTGATCAAACGACACTGTAAAATTAACAGACTCACTTCCAATAGTCTGCTTAGGGGTATCCGGAGAGGGATTTAGAACTCTTGGTGATGGATATTTGGTTGTGATATTTCCTATAGAGGAATTGAAAGAATAGCTTTGATTGGTCCCGTTATATACATAAATGCTATAATAATATTTTGTACCATTGTTTAAACTAGATATTTTTATTGTTCTTGATAAAATGGAAAGGTTATTCCAAGAACCCCAAGTCCCCAATGCTTCGGTGGGGCCATAGTAGATTATGGCTTTTGCATCGCTCTGGTTTACATCAAAAGTAATATTGACACTTGAGCTTGTAGGAGTATCAGAATTGATATTTGTAATATTAGGTGCTGTTGGATCAACCGTTGTGAAATTCTGGATTGAAGAATTAAAGTAAATGCTCTGATTGCTATTATTGTAGGCATAAACACTGTAGAAATACTTTGTGCCACCATTCAAATTAATTAGTTGTATTGTTCTCGGTAGAGCGGAGGCATTGTTCCAAGAACTCCATGTATCCAATGCTTCAGTTATGCCATAGTGGACTCTGGTATTGGCATTGCTCTGGTTTACAGAGAAACGTATCTCTGCACTTGTATCATTAATATTATTGGCTGTTGGACTTGTAACCTCAGGTGCTGTATCGCTGGATGCGCTGGATATGCTCGTTACTATCCAAGACCATACCCTTGCAGCAATGTCGCTTGGGTTGCTTGTATTTATTGCAACAGCCTTAATCTCCCAATTTCCTAAACCTGCACTGTTATTTGTATAATTAGAAATAGCTATGTTTTCTATTCCTTTCACGCCCGATGTAATAATACTATCATTAATGTACCATGTTACATTTGCTTGATTATCTGTAACAATCTCAAAGATTCTAGACTCGGTTACATTATTACTTACAGTTAGATTACTTCCTGGAGTGGTTATATTTATAGCAGATGCTGTTGAGATTATGCTCGTTATCAGCAATACAAATGCAATTCCTTTAATATATTTATGGATCATTATTTTTCCCCTTCGACTTGTACTCAATTATCCTCGTCTCTTAACCGTTCGTCATACTGCAAAAATACAATATGATAGGGTATTACTTCTCTAAGAATTCATTATATAAATAAGTTCTGTGACATAAGCCAACTTACCGCAGTTTATCACCGGTAAACCAGGGAATCCCGATACGTTCGCTGCTAAACTTTTAATCCCTGCTGTCCCCGAGCACCCTCTCAAGCATCTCAAACCTGCTCGCGGCAAGCTCCCTTCCTTTTATGCGCCTGATTATGGCACGCCCGCTGTTGAATACAATCACTTTTTCCACGGGCGGGTTGGTAAGCACCAGCATCTCGTTATCAGGCGTCACAGCCACGCTCTCAAAATGTTTTTTAAGCTCTTCGAGAGCCTGCGGGGTTATTCTTACATCCCCAAGCTCAGCCTCGCCGCTGAACAGGTCCTCCTCGTCCTTTGTAAAACACGGCTCGATAGTGACGATCCTCATCGCGCTACAGCATTGCCTCCACTTTGTTCATGATCTCTTCCGCTATCAGGCGTTTGGTTCCGCCGACATGCCTTACGCCGCCGTCGATAATATAGACATCGTTTTCCTCTGTTCCCATGCCGCCTGAAGATATGTCGTTCGCCACCACCATGGCAAGGTTGTACCTCTCCATCGATTCCCGCGCCCGTTCAATAAGCTCATCCTTTGTTACACCCGTCTCCGCTTTAAAACCAATTATCCTGAGTTCGGGGTATCTCAGGCGCACCTCTTTGATGAGCTTTGGCGCAGGCACCAGGGTAAGGGTGACCTCTTTATCCGATTTTATCTTTGTGCCTGCAGGCTGAATGGTGAAATCCGAGATAGCGGCAGCACTTATGAGAAGGTCGTATCCTTTGCTCAATTCACCAAGAACAGCCCCTGTCATATCCTTTGCGCTCTCAACACTGAACTCGTATATCCCCTGCATCCCGGTGCAGCCCCTGTGCACCAGCGTTACGTCAGCGCCCCTCCTGAACGCTTCCAGCGCAAGCTCGACCCCTGTCCTCCCTGAGGCGCGGCTGGTGAGGAGCCTGATGGGGTCTATGGCTTCTGCGGTCGCGCCGCCTGTGATGAGTATCCGCTTGCCCGCCAGTTTCTTCCCTCCCAGAGCCCTCTCCACCCTGAGCACTATCTCCTCCTTCCCTGCTATTTTCGCAGCGCCCTCCTCAACCGCGGGATTTACGAACTCAACCCCCAGTTCTATGAGCTTCCCTATGTTCTCAATGACGACAGGATGGTTGTACATGGATTCGTGCATGGCAGGAACTATGATAATGGGAACCCCTGAGCCAAAAGCGGTAGTAGCGAACGTGGTCACTGGCGTATCATCGATACCGTGCGCCATCTTGCCGAGGGTATTCGCTGTGCACGGCGCTATAAGCAGGAGATGCGCTTTCCCGTCCACGCCGCAGAATTCCACATGCTCGACACCGCCCGTAATCTCTGTTATCACGGGATTGCCTGTAGCGTAGCGCATCGCTTCTGGATGGATGATCTTCTGCGCTTCCCTGCTCATCACGGCATGCACGCCGGCTCCATGCCTCATAAGTTCGCGCGCAAGTTCCACGCACCGCACAGCGGCGATACTGCCCGTGACGCCGAGGACGATGGTTTTTCCTTCGAGGGATTTTGACGACTGGATAACGCGTGTCATCACTTTCCTTTTTAGTGTAAGAAGATAAGAACGTTTTGATGCGAGGATAAGACCAAAATACTAAACAGACAATTATAAACCAATGATATCCATCGGCGTAATCACAAGAGGAAAATACGGCAGGCGCCTTATCGAGAATATAAAAAGGAACTCGGACTTCAGAGTTTCCTCCGTGGAGCTGCCCGAATCGCTCCCGGATTTCATAGACGACCCGGAAGATTTCGTGAACGCCCTGAACCTCGATAAGAGCATATTCTCAAGCGATCTCATCATCGCATATACGCTGCACCCCGACCTTATGCCTGAGATAGTCCGCCTCGCAGGGGAGAACGGGGCAAAAGCCGTAATTATCGCAGGCGGTATGTCAAAAGCAGGTGGGTATTCCCTGCTGTCAGAGCTGGCAAAGAAATATAATATGCACGTCGAGATACATGAGATATGCTGCGACATAGAAAGATGCGGCAACAGCATCGTTGATGAGTTCGCATCGTGCTTCGGAAGACCGAAGGTCAAAGTGACCGCAAAAGGCGGCATCATCGAGAACGTGGAGGTGCTGCGCGGAGCCCCCTGCGGAAGCACGCGGCACATGGCATGTGCCCTTGCCGGGGTGAGCGAAAAGGACGCGCCTGCAAAAGCGGGGCTCCTTGTGCAGCAGTACCCGTGCAGGGCTCTTCGCGGGATAAGCGGCGGAATACATAAAGCTGCGGAGTTGCATAAAAGAGCAGTAGAGGAAACTTTGAGGGAGGAAACGATGAAAGAATCTGTATATGAACGGTCGCTTCAATTCCATGAATCCCACAAGGGGAAAATAGCGCTGAAAAGCAAAGTGAGGATAGAGACAAAAGAAGACCTGAGCCTGGCGTATACGCCAGGCGTGGCAGAGCCCTGCCGCAGGATTTATTCTAACAGGGACGACGTTTACCGCTACACTGCGAAAGGGAACTTTGTGGCTGTGGTGAGCGACGGCTCATCCATACTTGGCATAGGGGACCTCGGAGCATTAGCAGCCATGCCCGTAATGGAGGGGAAAGCACTTCTTTTTAAGACTTTCGGGGGCGTGGATGCCTTTCCGGTCTGCCTCGATACGAAAGACGTTGATGAGATAATCAACATAGTAAAGAACATAGCGCCCTGCTTCGGGGGCATCAATCTTGAGGACATAGGCGCACCGCGCTGCTTTGAGATCGAGACGCGCTTAAAAGGCTTGCTCGACATACCGGTCTTTCACGATGACCAGCACGGCGCTGCTGTGGTGGCTCTGGCAGGGGTGACAAACGCCCTGAAGGTGGTCGGGAAAAAGTTCGACCAGATAAAGGTAGTCATAAGCGGCGCCGGGGCTGCGGGAACTGCTACAGCCAAGCTCCTGCTCGACATGGGAGTGAGAGATATGCTCGTATGTGACACTGCAGGTATCATCTATAGAGGAAGGGACGGGCTTAACAAATACAAAGAAGAGCTTGCCAGGCTTACGAACAGGAATAATGAGAAAGGGACGCTTGCTGATGCAATGAAGGGAGCGGATGTCTTTATAGGTCTGTCCGTAGGCAGGATAGTCTCGCAGGATATGGTGCGTTCAATGGCTCGCGATGCCATTGTTTTTCCTCTTGCCAATCCCGTGCCTGAGATAATGCCGCAAGAAGCAAAACAGGCTGGTGCGCGCATTGTCGGGACCGGACGCTCCGACTGCATAAACCAGCTCAACAACGCACTGGGCTTCCCGGGCATATTCAGGGGAGCGCTTGATGTCAGAGCCAGGGATATCAACGAGCATATGAAAATGGCTGCTGCAAATGCGCTTGCTTCACTCATCGAGCCTGAAGAGGACATGATAATACCGAGCATTTTTGATCCGAGGGTGGCGCCGACCGTAGCCTCTGCCGTGGCGCAGGCTGCCCAGGACAGCGGCGTAGCCAGGATCCGTGTGGATGCCGGTTGGGTCGCGGAACATACCAGAGAACTTGTCAGGGTGCAATGAAACTTACTGATTTCCTTATACTGGTGTGCATCGCCTTCAGCCTGTACGTATGGAGCCTGCCGGATGATACTGGTTTCACAAGGTATGCCTTCAGCGGATACGCCCTCTTCCACGGGGGTTATTATACCCTGCTCACTGGCATTTTCGCTCACGCGAATTCTGTCCACCTTTTCGGGAACATGCTTTTCCTGTATATGTTCGGTCATATCCTTGAGGATGAAGAGGGGGCGCTGCGCACAGCCGCAGTTTTCTTCACAGGCGGCATACTTTCGTTCATCCTCAGCATACCATTTTACCCCGGCACCAGTATGGTGGGCGCATCGGCTGCCATATTTTCAGTCATGGCTGCGGTACTGCTCATCAGGCAGCCGGGTTTTTCGTTCCAGTTCATCTCACCTGTGGGACCTCTGGCACTGCTGTTCTTCATCTTCAATATAATCGCTATCCAGAGAGGGTCTATAGGGAATGTAGCCTATATCTCACATGTCATCGGCTTTATTATCGGGCTTTTTTTTGGAGCCAGATGGAACAGGAAGTGGAAAAAAAGCCTGCTGTACACGCTTATACTGCTCGCGGTGTACGTTGTAGTTTATATTTATTTAGTAAATACAATATAAAAATTTAAATTGATAAATCGCAAGGATATACTTCACACGTTCTTCACAATCATACTTAATAGCGTGGTATTCATTTTGTTAGTGCTATAATAAATAAAGGAGTTTAAAAATGAAGGGTGCAATAGTGCAGTGTTTAGGCGATTTAGTAAAGAACAGCTTTGGAAATGACAAATGGGAAGATTCCCTTGATAAGGCAGGAATGAGCAAGAAATCTTTCTTTATGCCTCTCCAGAATGTTGAAGATGAGAAGGTATTGAAGCTCATAGACTCTCTGTGCAAAGTCCTGAAAGTAACCCCTGCGCAGGCTGCTGATGCCTTCGGGGATTACTGGGTTAACGTCTATGCGCCAAAGGTCTACGGCTCATATTACAAAGGACAGGGCTCTGCAAAGGACCTCCTCATGAAAATGGACGAAGTCCATGCGAACGTGACTGCAAATATACCCAATGCCCACCCGCCAAGGTTTGAATACGAGTGGAAAGACCCGAAGACCCTCATCATGAAGTATAAATCACAGAGAGGACTTATAGATATACTTGTCGGACTGGTAAAAGGAGTTGGCAAATACTATAAGGAAGATTTGAAAGTAACAAAGATCGGTCCTGACAGGGTGCAGGTTATATTCCCTAAATAAACTTTACGGGTCCCGCGTGCGGTGCATATTTAAATATAACTCCCTTGAAAATTTTAAAGGGATTGTAATTTTTTAATACTGTTGAAATTTTCATGCTATTTTATAATATTACACACCGTTTAAAATATACGTAGAAGTCTTGCATATTATCATTATAGAGTTAGTCCAGAGATGATAATATGGCTGATAAGGATAGGATTGTTGAGCAGAAACCCTCGAAGATAGAGGAAGTAGAGCCTTTTTCAGGGCAGTTGACCGCAAAAGGTGCAAATGAGACCATACGGTTACTGGATTATGAAACTGCGGAAATGATAAGACACGCCGAAAGCCTTGGCATCGATACAGTTTTCCAGAGGCAGTCAAAGTTCAACGGTTCTTCTATCTGCATTGAAAAAAGATGCGTTTTCGGCACTCTTGGTCTGTGCTGCAAGCAGTGCGCCATGGGTCCGTGCAGGATACGGCAGGATGATCTCACAAAGCCATATAAAATCAATAAGGGAACATGCGGTGCAGGCGCGGAGACGATCGCAGCGAGGAATTTCCTTATGATGGTAGGCAGGGGAACTGCAGCGCATGCATCCCATGCAAAGCACGTTGCTCAGATGCTTCTCAAGACAGCGCAGCGCAGGACGCCATATACTATAAAAGACCCCGGGAAGTTAAAAGCGATATCCTCAAAGATAAAGCTGAACGGGGAAAAGTCGATCGAAGGGATCGCGAACAATGTCAGCCAGAGCGCACTTTCGGATATCCTGGGGAACGAGGAATACATGAGGTTTGCCATCTCCTACTGTCCGATAGACAGGGACCTTTTCAATCTCGGTGTCGTCCCTAAATCCGTAGGGCATGAGCTGCTGGAAGAGGGGCATGAGACCTCCATGGGCACAATGGCTGACCCGTCCTCGCTCATTCTTCATGCCGCAAGGCTCGGTCTGGCTGATATCGCGTCGCTCATAATAAGCTCGGAGTTACAGGATGTGGTATTCGGGGCGCCAAAACCTGTGAGCTCAAAGATCGGGATAAGCGTGCTTGAGGAAAAGAAGGTGAACGTGGTCATCCACGGGCACATCCAGATGCTCTCGGAGAAGATAATCGAGCTCTCCGAAGAAAAGGAATTCGTGGACAGGGCAAAGCGCCTGGGCGCAGAGGGCATTAACATCGTGGGCTGCTGCTGCTCGGGGAACGACATGCTGGTAAGGCACGGCATCCCGCTGGCAGGCGGGAACCTTGAGCAGGAGCTTATAATCGCGACCGGGCTTGTGGAAGCGTTCGTCATGGACGTGCAGTGCATATTCCCCAACGTACAGAACGTGGCATGGAGATTCCATACCAAGCTCATATCGACAATGAAAGAGGGAAGGTTCGCCCGCGCCGTGCATATACCGTTTGAGGAGGAATTCGCGGACGAGATAGCAAGAAAGATACTTGACATGGCTATCGAGAACTTCCCTAACAGGGACAGGAACACTTTCCTGCCCGGATCCGAGCCCAGGGAACTGATTGCAGGGTTCTCGGTCGAGGCTCTTCTTGAGTCTCTGTCAAGGTTAGACCCTGATGATCCCATGAGACCGCTTATCGACAACATGGCATCCGGGAATATCTACGGTATCGTTCTCCTTTGCGGGTGTACAAGCCCCAAGGTCACTGCCAATCACGCTGCAATAGCAAAAGAGCTGCTGGCGCACAACGTTCTTGTCGTGGCGACAGGATGCGCAGCGCAAGCCTGTGCCAGATCCGGGCTTTTAGCAGCGGACGCGGCAGAGAAATACGCAGGCGCAAGGCTGAAGAAAGTACTGAGGGTGCTTGGGGAAGCATCAGGTATTGACGGACCTCTTCCGCCTGTATGGCACTTCGGAAGCTGCGTGGACAATTCGCGCGTGATTATCCTTATATCAGCGCTGGCTGAGAAGCTGGGTGTGCGTATAAAAGACCTCCCTGTCGCAGCTTCAGCCGCTGAGTGGGTGACAGAGAAGGCTACGGCTATAGGGATGGGAGCCGTGGCACTGGGCATTACCCTCCACCTCGGCGTGGCGCCGCCTGTCATGGGAAGCAGGGAAGTTGTCGCACTGCTTACAGAGAAAACCCAGGAACTCTTCGGAGGGAAATTCATCGTAGAGCTTGACCCCAGCCGCGCATCCCGGCTGTTACTGGAGCATATAGAAAAAGCCAGGGGAAGACTCGGCATGGCAGCAGAGGCTATACCGGTGCGGTCCTGAGCCCATACCGCCCTGAAAAGCCTTTTAATGTCCTGACCCAATTAAAATATATGAGAAACGCCGAGGTGGCTGCGCTTCTATACAGCATCAGCGAGCTTCTGGAGCTAAAAGGGGAGAACACATTCAAAGTGAGAGCCTATGCCAGGGCTGCAAGAGCCATTGAGGGCATGCTGGAGGATATAGAAGAAGTGGCAGCCCGCGGGGGACTGAAGGAGATACCAGGCGTGGGCGAATCCATAGCCCGGAAGATAGAGGAGTACCTCGCCACAGGGAAAGTTGGATACTACGAGGAGCTGCTGAAGCAGGTGCCTGCGGAACTCCACGAACTCATGAAGATCCCCGGTATAGGGCATAAGACCGCACTTGTACTGAACCAGAAACTCGGAGTAAGGACAATAGACGAACTGGAAAGGGCGGCGAAGCAGCACAGGATAAGAAGACTTCCGGGCTTTGGGGCAAAAAAGGAAGAAAATATCCTGAAAGCCATCGAGAGATACAGGCAGAGGAGCACCAGGATCCCGCTGGGTACTGCGCTTCCCCTTGCCAGGAGAATAGTAGAGGTACTGAAAAGCTCAGATGTCATAGACAGGATAGAGCCTGCGGGGAGCCTGCGGCGGAGAAAGGAGACCGTGGGAGATATCGATATCCTTGCGACCTCAAAAGATGCGAAGGCTGCTATCGAGGCTTTCGTGCATTTGCCCGTGGTGAAAAACGTGCTTGGGAAAGGCACGACAAAAGCCACCATCGTTACCAGGGATGCGATACAGATTGACCTGCGGATACTGGAAGATAAGTCCTTCGGGACATCCCTCCAGTATTTTACGGGTTCAAAAGAGCACAACATAAAACTGCGGGACATAGCCAGGATGAAGGGATTCAAGCTCTCAGAGTACGACATTGAGGAGGTCGGAACTGGCAGGAAGATCTACTGTATGACCGATGATGAGGTGTATATCAGGCTCGGGCTTCTCCCTATCCCGCCCGAGATAAGGGAGGACACGGGCGAGATAGAGGCTGCGCTTTCCGGAAAACTTCCTGAACTGGTAGAACTTAAAGACCTGAAGGGGGATTTCCATGTGCATACGGACTGGAGCGAGGGCACAAATTCGCTTGAGGAGATGGTAGAGGCTGCAAAAAAACTTGGCTACGAGTATATCGCCATTACCGACCACTCAAAGTCCCTGGGGGTGGCGCACGGTCTGAGCGAGGAGCGGCTTCTTGAGCAGATAGACAGGATACACAGATTGAACGACAAGCTATCTGATTTCCACATATTCACAGGTACCGAGGTGGATATAAGAGCCGATGCGAGCATTGATTTCCCTGACAGCATCCTTCGGCAGTGCGACGCGGTGGTCGCGGCGCTGCATGTGGGGCAGAAGCAAACAAGGCGGGAGATCACAGGAAGGCTGATAACCGCCATGGAGAACGAGCACGTGGATATAATAGCGCATCCCACCGGTAGGATAATCGGGGAGCGGGAGGGATACGACGTGGATATGGACGCGCTGCTGGATACTGCAGCCAGGACGGGTACTGTCCTTGAGATCAATGCCTATCCGAGCAGGCTTGACCTGAACGATACAAATTCAAGAAAAGCAAAGAGCAAAGGGGTAAAATTGACCGTTGATACGGATGCCCACAGCACAGAGCAGCTCGGTTTGATGGAATTCGGGATGAACGTGGCAAGGCGCGGCTGGCTTGAGAAAAATGACCTGGTAAACACAAGGTCTGCCAGGGATGTCAGGTTCAAGGGTTAGAAGCGGTATGTCCAGCTCTGGATAAAAGGAATTGGATGGTAAGTTTTTTAACATAAGAGTGTTATTAACATATTAAAGATATATTTTAAGGATATATAAGCAAGAAGAGTTGTTTGCGGGTCGAAAAAAAGATGTGCATCAATAAGAGAACAACTCGGAGAGGACAGATCAGTGCTGTACGAAGTTGCAGGGCTACCTGGAGGTATAAATGAATAAGAAATTAGTCCATATATCTCTGGTCATTATACTGCTGGCAGGGATTACAGGATATTATTTTAATGTAAAATCGTCGGCTGATGTGAAGGAAAATATCCAGGAAAAAGAGCCTGCAGCCCCAAAAATAACAAAGACGATTAGCATCGGGGTCATCTCTGATAATGCAGTCAAACATATTAAACTATTCCAGCCTACTGCGGACTATATCGCGGCAAAGCTCAGCGATAACAGTGCCACGTACGAGGGTAAGGTCATAGTCGTAAGAACAATCGACAACATGACCGAACTCTTAAGAGAACAGAAACTGGATCTATATATGGAGAGCCCTTTTGCAACTGTGATCATTGCCAACAAAAGCGGCGCAGTACCGTTTTTAAGAAGATGGAAAGATGGAGCGGCGGAATACCATTCTGTGTTCATAGCCAGAAAAAATTCGTCTATAAATACGGTGGCTGACTTTGCCGGGAAAACTATTGCTTTTGAAGACCCGGGGTCTACTTCAGGATACCTGCTGCCAAAAGCATATCTTATCCAGAACGGGCTTAACGTCAGCCAGTCAGCCGGAAAAAGCAATATCCGGTATACCTTCACCGGGGAGGACGAAAATACCCCTCTGTGGGTGGTTGAAGGGACTGCTGATATAGGTGCGATATCTGACCTGAATTTTAAAAACCTGCCTGGCTCGATCAAAGTTAATTTGAAAATGATTGACAGGACCATTGATGTGCCGCGGTTCGTGGTCTCCCACAGGTCAGGGATGGAGCCTGCTATGGTAGAACAGATCAGGCAGATACTCCTGAACATGGACCAGGACCCGCAGGGCATCAAGATAATGAAGGATTTCCAGAATACGGCAAAATACGACGATATATCCAGTGAGGATGAGATCTTTGCCAGAGTCAGAGACATGATCAGATTATTAGAATAAAGAAGGGGAGATATCTGTAACCCGGAAATTAATCTATAAGTTAACGGTTCTTGCCATAGTGCCTGTCATCTTATCGATGGTAGTATTTGGCAGCCTGTCTTATTCTATTTTCAAAGAGAAGCTGATAGAGGAGCGCATAGAAGAGGCAGAGTCCCTGATCGACCTGTCCTCAAAAGAGATCAGCAACCCGTTATATTTTCTTGAATTAGACAAATTAAATGATATTATCAGGAATATAAAGAAAAATCCTAACATCCTGTCTGTATACATCATGGACTCAAGCGGGAGGGTCATTACAGATGGGACGACTGAGAACAGGTTCTATAACCAGACGCTTGAAGACAACCTCAGTAAAAGATCCATACATTCGAGCGAATTGCTGGCAGAAATCAAAAACGGTACGCTCCAGGTCTCAGCCCCGGCAGTCATTAACGAAAAAATAGGGATAATAAGGATGGATTTTTCACTGAAAGAGCTTGACCAGCTTTTAACCAACCTGATATTTCTCCTTTTCATTATCGGCATTGTAATATTTATCGGGGTCGCCGCCGTTGATGTTTTCGTTTCACGCTCCATCTCAAGACCGGTGACGAACCTGAGGGATGCGGCTCTGGAGATCGCCAGGGGTAATTTCGATACATGGATAGAGATCGAATCAGAGGACGAGATCGGCGAGCTGGCTTTAGCTTTCAACAGGATGGCGCAGGATTTACGGAGATCGCAGGACAGCATAATCGCAGCTAAAGACTATACGGACAATATCATGCGCTCCATGAGTGACACCCTTATGGTCGTTTCTCAGGACGGGATTATCAGGACCGTTAACCCTGCCGCCTGTGCACTTCTCGGTTACGAGGATAAAGAACTTATCGGCAAGCCTTTCAGCGCAGTGCTTGCTGATGAGAGAGGGTCGCAGTTCAGCGGATTATATCCGGATGAACTGGTTAAAAAAATGACCGTCCAGAACGTAGAGAAAACATACCTGTCAAAAGACTCAAAAAAGATACCTGTTGTTTTTTCAGCTTCGGTCATGCACGACAGCAGCGGCAGGATCCAGGGAATAGTATGCGTGGCGCGCGATATCACAGAGCGCAGGACGGCTGAGGAGGAGTTGTTAAAATTCAAGCTGGGAATCGAGCGATCGGATGAGGCGATGTTTATAACCAATATCGATGGTACGATAATATATACCAACCCCACCTTCGAAAGGATATACGGCTTTAGCAGGGAGGAGGCACTGGGGAAAACACCGCGCATCCTAAAATCGGGACTGCAGCCATCAGAGGCTTACAAACCGTTCTGGGATACGCTTCTTGCAAAGAAAGTTGTAACCGGGGAACTAATCAATAAGACAAAGGACGGTCGCCTCTTAAACATTGAAGGTTCAGCAAACCCCATCCTGAACGACCGGGGAGATATTGTCGGTTTTCTAGCGATCCAGCGTGACATCACCGGGCGCAAGCAGGCAGAGATGGAAAAGGACCGGCTTCTCAAAGCCATTGACAGCAGTACCGATGGCATCACGATAGCGGATGAGAAAGACCGATATATCTACGTAAATGCGGCATATGCTGCGATTTTCGGCTACACCCAGGAGGAGCTTATTGGAGAGACTTGGAAGAAAATTACCCCTTCGGATATGATAGCCACGATCGAAAAGGAATTGCCCGGTACCATGTACAGCAGGGATGTAGGTATGTTCAGCGGAGAGGTTCCAGGGTTGCGGAGAGATGGAATTACGATCCCCATAGAGGTAAGGGGTACGAGCCTGTGGGACGAGAACGGCGGCTACCGAGGACATATATGCATAGCCAGAGACATAACCGAGCGCAAACGGATAGAGGAGGAGCTTAAGATAAAGGCGGAGCTTCTGGACACCGCCACCGATTCCATCCTTGTGCACGATCTGGATGGAAATTTTATCTACCTGAATGAAGCCGCCTATAAATCGCTTGGCTATACTAAGGATGAGCTGATGAAGATGAAACTCAGCAATATGGTAACCCCGGAATATGGCAGCGAGATTAAGCAAAAGGTGAGAGACCTGGTTGAAAAAGGCGAGATAGTGTTTGAATCCGCAAATGTAGCTAAAGATAAATCCGTGGTACCTGTTGAAGTGCATGCCAGCATCATCGAATCCGGCGGCAAAAAGCTTGTCCTCAGCGTGGCGCGCGACATCACCGAGCGAAAGAGGTCTGAGGAACTGCTGAAAGAAAAAGCAAGGGCAGAACTTTACGGTTTCATCGTGAGCGCTCTTCCAGTGTTTGCATCCGGCGTTCCCTCACAGGTCAGGAACAACCTGGTAAAAAACTTCGCCGAACGCTTTGAGAAGAATATCATGCCAAAGTTCCAGGAGGAAATAAGACGATTAAGGCGTGACATGAAAATCGAGGGCGAAGGCACAGAGAACGAACAGGAAATGCTTGATATCTACATGGTATGGCTGCAGGGTCTTTTCTCCAATTTTGGCATAAGATCAAGAAAATTCCCTATAGGGACGAAACGGTGTCTGGAGTTCCTGAACTGCCCCTGGGCAGGCGAGGCAAAGGGCAACCCGGTATTCTGTTTCATCTGCAGGACGATAGTGATACGAAGCTTTACATGGACTGAGCTTAAAGGGAACGCAGACCAGAGTGCCAGTATCGCGAACGGTTCGCCAACATGCAGGTTCGAGGTTCATGTTTAATATTTTTATAAGAACTTAAAACTGGTTACTAAATATATATGGAGTTACAATAAAGGATGTACAGATGGAGAGACTCAAGACAGGCGTATCTGAACTGGACGTAGTAATTGGCGGCTTTCCTGCAGGTAAAACGGTTCTTGTCACAGGCGACCCTGGCACAGGCAAGACCATTTTCGGGCTTCAGTTCGCAAGAACCTGCTGCACCCGGGGCATGAAAACGGCGTATCTCTCTACAGAGGAGAATGCAAGTGATCTGCGCCTGCAGGGTGAATCTTTTGGCTGGGATATTGAGGGTCTTGAGAAGGGAGATTTTTTCAGGTTCATTGACTTGGCAGGGTACAGGGCTGCGGAGATAAAGACTGCTTTGAGCATAAGCCTTGATGCTGTCAAAGGTAACTTCGTAGAGCTGCTGGACAACCTGCCCGATGATATACAGGTCCTCGTTATAGACAGCCTCGGGAGCCGTACGTCTAATCTTACTGTTTTTGAGTTCAGGGACAGGTTTGATCTCCTTGTCCATAACCTTGCCAGCAGGAACATCACTGCCATGGTGATACTCGACAGCGTAACATCAAAGGAGCTAAACGATATTGCCCTCTTCTCAGCATACGGCGCGATCCAGCTCCTGAAAAGGGAAAATCCTTATACGGGGAGAAGAGAGAGGGTCATGGACATCGTGAAGATGAGGAACACGAAAACGCCGATCCAGCTTCTTGCCTATGAGATAGGCTTGCGGGGCATTGAGCTGATGCTGCCTGGTGAAATCTCAAAGTCGCTCTGAGAATTCACACCTTTCTCACAACTTTGTTTATATTGGGGTGAATCATACCATATTGCGGTACTGATAATTATATGTCTATAAAAAAATATTGCAGTCCAAGTCTTTTAACCAAATTCACGGTAATCAGTTTTCTGATAACTGCCACAATTGGCATCGCTCTGGCATGGGGCATCCAGCAGTATATGGAAGATAACGCACTCCAGCATGCGGCTGAGGACGCTGCTGACCATGTTGCCACCCTTCTCAACCCCAACATTCGCTCGTCGGACCTTTCCGATCCCCTTACTCCAGCCAGGTACGAACAGCTCGACTCTCTTATCAGGCAGAGAGTTCTTAACGACCGGATCGTCCGCGTCAAGATATGGGGTCGCAATGGGCTGCTTTTGTATTCGGACGATAAAAACCTGGTGGGGCGCAGTTACCCGGAGGATGAGGAACTGAAAGAAGCTTTGGAAGGCAGAAGCGTGACGATAATAGCCCCGGAGAAGGAGGAGAACGAAGGCGAACGCGAAAAATTCGGCAGGTTGATAGAAGTATTGGTTCCGCTTCGACCCCCTGATTCACCCGATACTGCAGGGGTGTACGAGATCTATCATGACATAAACGTTCTTGAACCAGAACTGGCTAAGGTCCGTAACTTTGTCTGGGGCAGCGTCGGCCTTAGTTTTCTCATCCTCTACGGCTCGTTATTCGCGTTCGTGCGCAATGCATCGCATGAACTCATCAACAGGAGCGAAGAGAACGCGCGGCTGTACGATGAGGCAAAGCAGCAGCTTGCAGAGCGCAAACGTGCGGAAGAAGAACTGATCAAGCGCACAGCGCAGCTTGAGGCTGCCAACAAAGAACTTGAAGCGTTCAGCTATTCGGTCTCACACGACCTCAGGGCACCGCTTCGGGCGATCGACGGTTTTTCCCGCGTACTGCTTGAGGATCACTCACCTAAACTTGATGATGAGGGTAAACGGCTTTTAAATATCGTGCGGGGCAATACGCAGAAAATGGGGCAGCTTATCGATGACCTCCTCACGCTCTCCCGCCTCGGGCGCAAGCAGATGGAGCTATCGGACATAGATATGGCTAAACTTGCAAAAGCGACATTCGATGAGCTTAAATCAACTATTCCTGAGCGAACTATCATGCTTGATATCAGGGAGCTTCCGCCTGCCCGCGGCGACCAGTCAATGATGCGCCACGTTTTCGTCAATCTCCTGTCGAACGCCATTAAATTCACGCGACCCAAGGAAAATGCAATGATAGAGGTCGGGGGCAGGACTGAGGGCAGGGAGAACATCTATTATGTGAAAGACAACGGCGTCGGGTTCGACATGCAGTATGTAAATAAGCTGTTCGGGGTTTTCCAGAGGCTTCACAGTGCGGATGAATTCGAGGGAACAGGTGTCGGGCTGGCTCTGGTACAGCGCATCATCCACAAGCACGGCGGCAGGGTATGGGCTGAGGGGAAGGTCAATGAAGGGGCGGTATTTTATTTCACACTCTTGAACGGAGGAAAAATATGATGAATATAAGCGATGTAGAGATACTTCTGGTAGAGGATAATCCCAACGACGCTGAGCTCACCCTCAGGGCGTTGAAGAAAAACAACCTTGCTAATAAGATACACCTGGTAAAGGACGGAGCTGAGGCGCTGGATTATATTTTTGCGGCAGGCGCATATGCAGGGCGGAACGTTGGAAATAAGCCAAAGGTGATATTCCTTGACCTGAAGCTTCCCAAGGTGGATGGACTGGAGGTTCTCCAGAAGATCAAAACCGATGATAGGACAAGAACGATCCCCATCGTTGTACTGACCTCTTCCCATGAGGAGAGGGACTTGGTGGAGAGCTATAAATTTGGTGTTAACAGTTACATCGTCAAACCCGTGGATTTTGATAAGTTCATCCAGGCAGTAGCGCAGCTTGGCATGTACTGGATGTTGTTGAATAAACAGCCTCTATGAATAAACAGCTTCGCATACTGATACTCGAAGATAATGATGTAGATGCCGAGCTGATGGAGCGCGAACTGCAAAAAGCGAACATCACGTTCCAATCAAAGCGTGTGGAAACAGGAGAGACCTTCCAGAAAGAGCTTAAAGACTTCTCGCCGGACATCATCCTGGCGGACTATACGCTTCCGGTGTTCGACGGCTGCTCTGCGCTCAAAATCGTAAAAGAAAGATGCCCTGATGTC
>JAPMTX010000211.1 GCA_026552855.1 Candidatus Methanoperedens sp.
CCATGATCCTTCGCATCGACGATGTGCTCTCCAGCAAATCCGCACCAGGCGGAGGCATGCCGCCAGGTGGAATGCCGGGCGGAATGGGGGGCATGGGCGGAATGGAAGGAATGGATTAAGGAAGGAGGTGTTAAAATGGTTGTATATCCGGAAGAAATTGTGGAAATGGCTAACCTTTTGATGAAAGATATTGCAGATTCAAAAGATAATATTGATGCAAACCTGGCTGCAAGTTTTGCTGACAGATGCGCTGAAATAATCAAAAACCTTGCAGAAAGTGTGGCTGAACTTCACCAGCGTGTGGACGTGCTCACAGAAAAAGATTAATTCGGGAGGTAAAATATATGGCTGAAGTAAAAATATTAATAGTGTATGCATCGAGAACAGGTAACACGGAAAAACTTGCACAGGCGATTGCTGAGGGGGCAAGAAGCGCCGGTGGAGTCGGTGTAGAGTTGAAAAGAGCTAAGGATACCAAACCGATAGATGCGGGTGCCGATGCATTCGCCTTTGGTTCGCATTCAGCTTTCGAATACATGGCAGGCGAGCTTAAAACCGTATTTGAAGATTTTTATCATGTAAGGGATAAATTGTCAGGCAAACCTGTGCTAATCTTTACTACTGGAAAAGGAGGGCAGGTATCGGCTCTGGAATCAATAGACAAGGTAGTGGGCGTATTCAATCCTAACTGGGTCAAACCGGGTGTAGCTGTTGAGGGAGCGCCTAAAGAGGCTGATAATGCAAAAGCTAGAGAGATGGGCAAGAAACTGGCAGAAGCTGCAAAGAAAAAAGCAAAATAAATATATTAAATTGTTCAATCTTAAAAATGCGATTTTTTATTCAATAAATACTGCAGCGGCAAATACGGTAGTCCATAATCCGTCTTTATTCCCCTCTGCTGATTGGCAGATATTAGAGGTCTTGAATATATGGCCGCTTGCCTTGTATATCTGCTTTCTCTCATCCCATGCCCTGTTTATATCGAATTCAATACCCAGGGTTGTTGCAAGCATCGTGGCTGCAAGGTCTTCCGCATA
>JAPMTX010000206.1 GCA_026552855.1 Candidatus Methanoperedens sp.
GGGAGGCTTCTTGACCTTCACAGGTCAGGCCAGAGGACAAGACTTTTTATAATCCTGCCCATTGATAAAATGGGCAAGTTTGATAAAGAGGTCGGGCGCAGTCTTTTCAGGGATATAAAGGGGATTTGCAGGGCAAGGACGTATGAGCCGCTGATTAATCTTTACGTGATGGCGAAGGAGCCTGATTTACAGAAGAAGAAATTCTTTGAGGAGTAAAAAACAGACGGCGCAGAATTATTCATATATGAAATCATCTTAGCCATTCCTGCTTCTTTATGTTGGCTTGTTTTAATATGCGGGATAGCAGGTCCACGCCGATCTCTTTTTTATGAGGATTAGGCAACGTCAAAACAAGATCGCCTTTTATCATATATGGATGCTTCCCTCCAGAGAATGGACCTTCGAATCCGAATTCCTTTAATCTCTTAGCAAGCTGTTTCCATGAGACCGGCATCAATTTTGTCAAGAGATTCCATCACCTTTGGCTCTTCGAATTTTATGCCACCGATTGAAGGGATTGGAAGTCCTTTTTTTAATCTGAGAATTATCCATCCTTCTATTATTTCAGCAAGGTTTTTTCTGCATTCTTCCAGGTTTTTGCCGGTTGCCCAGACCCCCTTTAGTCCCGGAACCTCCCCATAATAAGGTTCATCATCTTCAATTATCTCATATTTTGCTTTTTCAAGCGCCGCATTTATGTATTCGAGTATCATGCCGCATCTCTTTGCATATTTTATCATTTATCAATGCTCTTAATATAGCTTTTGTATTACCTCGATCTATTTTAAGACGATTGTATTTAATTTTAAATATTAAATCCCCGGCGCCGATATGTTCCCGAGCAAACACTTCACATCAAAAACCGTGCAACGTAAGCAACGAACTCGTACGAACTCTTGTTGCAGGGAATCTATACCATCAATAAACCGTTGGATTGACTCTCCAGATTTTCCAATCCCTTTCCAATAATCTCGAAAACCTCAGAATCATCATGCTTGAACTTGATAACCCTTCCACGACGTTCAGCA
>JAPMTX010000037.1 GCA_026552855.1 Candidatus Methanoperedens sp.
AGGCTGAGAGGGCATCAAGGTATGTGTACTCAGGATTATTTTTTGAAAAACTTGCGATCGCTGCCACAGAGATATCCCTGTTCATTTTCATGGCGGGATTATAGAAGACTGCTGCTGCGGATGGTGGAAAATTTGAGGTCTCATCTGGAATTGGTACTTCGATTTTTGTTGTGCCTTCGGTGATAATTCTGGTGAGCATTTTGTGCTATATTTGATGGGAATGGTTTTTAAAGTATCTACATGACTTATTTATCTTATCGGCTATTTCTAAAGCCAGATTATCCCTGTTCTCTCTCGTCACAGTATAAACCTGGAACTCCCTCCGTATCCTCTCCGCAAGCGGATGGCTTGATCTCTGGTGCAGCACCACAAGCATGCTTTTATCAGAATCAAGCGCCTCCTCAACAGCCTTAATAAATTCAGGCGATTTGAACTCCATCGGGGCTATCTCGTCTATCACTACCAGCTCCGAGTTCAGCGCATTTTTAATAGCAGCTACACCGATGCTGTTTAAATCCTTGATATTTACATGGTAGATGCCCACGCGCGGACCGCTGCCTTCCCTGTGCGCAAGTATTCCCCGCTTCCCCGTGGCTATGTCTTTTATCTCAAACCCCACGCGCTCTCCTTTTACCCTGATGTCCACGCTTACCATGCCGCCGTACGTGCATGCCAGGTACTTCAGGACATTGCGGCAGACGGTGGATTTCCCCACGCCAGGGCTTCCTGTGATTGCGATTCTCTCCATGATAAAAAATAGTCATGCAAAGACTTAAAGCTATAAGGGATTAAATCGAATCTAACGCCTATGAATTTCCAGATTCTCGATGCCGATTACAGGTACAGCGATGGCAAGCCGGTGATACGGCTCTTCGGCAGGGATGAATCAGGGAACAGCGTATGCTGCTCTGTGCCGGGTTTTGAGCCGTATTTTTATGCAAAGGCAGAACCTGAGGCAGCTAATGCACTGCAAGAGCGGTTCAGGGAGCATATAAAAAATATAGAAGTGGTAGAGCGGTTTGAGCCCATCGGCTATTTCAAAAATCCTGTTACCATGCTCAGGATCACTCTTTACGACCCCAAAGGTGTGCCGGTCATACGCGACGATGTAAAGAATATGGTGGACGAGGTGTATGAGACTGATATCCTGTTCAGGAACAGGTACATGATAGATAACGGTCTTGGCGGGATGGGCTGGGCAAGAGTGGAAAATCCCGAATCCTTTGCCGATCCTGAAGTGATGAGCAGCATCAAAATAACTTCAAGAAAAGTCCAACCTGTGGATATCCTGAAAAATGCACCCCTGCGATATTTAGCCTTTGATATCGAATGCCTCCCTTTGAACGGCGCAATGCCAGTACCCGATACCTCACCCATTGTCCTTGTAAGCCTTGCCTTTGAGCCTGAGTTTAAAGGAAAAAAAACGCTTGTACTTATAGGTAAAAGAACCGGGATGGACGGGAATGCGGAAAGCTGCGGCAGCGAAGAGGCGATGCTGAGAAGGTTCTTTGAGATAATCAGGGAGTACGACCCCGATATCCTGCTGGGCTACAACACTAACAGCTTCGATATACCATATATCGTGGAGAGGATTAAGACCCTGAACAAAAAGGGAGCAAGGATTGACCCATGCATGGGCAGGGACGGAAGACCTGTCTATTACAGGAAAATAGGTAATGTAACGCGCGTAAGCGTTATCGGGCGCGTGGTTGCAGATGTCCTACCTCTTGTCCGAAAAGGGTTCAGCCTGAAGCAGTACACGCTCAAGAATGCGGCTAAGGAACTGCTCGGAGCTCAGAAGCTCGATATCCCTTTCCTTGAAATGGAAACTTACTGGAAAGATGACGGGGAGAAGCTTTCGAAATTCGTCGAATACGCAAGGCGCGATGCGGAACTGGCGCTGGGTTTCGTTCTGAAACTGCGGCTTATCGATAAGTACATCGCCCTTGCCAGGACGAGCGGCACCCTTCTCCAGGACATCCTTGACGGCGGGCAGACCCAGATGGTGGAGAACCTGCTGCTTCGCGAGTACAGGAGGCATGAACGTGTGATGTCTGCGAAGCCATCGGGAGAGATGTCTGATGAGAGGTTCGATGAAGGCGAGGAGCTGGCAGGAGGCGAAGTGCTTGAGCCTAAAAAGGGACTCCTTGAGAATATAGTGATACTGGATTATAAATCGCTCTACCCGACCATCATGATGGCTCACAACCTGTGCTATACCACTGTCGTGGTGAGGGATAGACCGGATGAAGTTATTAAAGCGCCATCCGGGGGTGAATTTGCCTCTCAGAACGTCGTAAAGGGCATAGTGCCGGCTATACTTGAGGAACTCCTTGACCGGAGGCAGGCGACGCGTGAAAAGATGAAGGAGGCTGGCGAAGAGGAGTACAGGGTGCTTGACGCCACGCAGCTTGCGCTCAAGATTCTCCTCAACAGTTTCTACGGGTATTCGGGGTATGCCAGGGCAAGGCTATACAGCCTGATACTGGCAAGCGCGGTCACAAGCTTCGGGCGCCAGAACATCATGAATACTAAGACCCTCATCGAGGATGGGATTAAAGAGATAATCCTCAAGGACGGTAAGGCTTTTACAAAGGATGAGGCAAAAGAAGGGAGAGCTGTTGCCCTGTCTGTAGTATATGGAGATACCGATAGCGTTTTCGTAAATCTGCTTGACGGGGAAGTTACTTTTGATGAGGCGGAACTTATCGGGCGAAAGATTGCTGAAACCGTAACATCTTCGCTTCAAAGACCTATGGAGCTTGTTTTTGACTCGTTTGCAAAGCGAGCCATATTCATAGCCAAAAAACGGTATGCAGTCCTGCTCCAGGAGAAATCCGGGGAAGGACTGAAGGAGAAAATCCGCGTCAAAGGCATGGAGACGGTCCGCCGTGACTGGTGCGAGCTGACAACGAAAACTGTTGAAAGGGTTCTTGAGCTGGTGCTGAAAGAGGGAAAGGTAGATGATGCGGTTGAGCTTGTGAAGAATACCATAGACAGCATCAGGGAAATAGATGCAAGGAAAAACCCGCAGTTATTTGATGAGCTGGTTTTGACAAGGCAGTACACAAAAAAACCTGAAAACTATAAGAGCAGGCAGCCGCATATAACAGTCGTAGATAAATTGAGGAGCCGCGGGATAATCGCTAATGTGGGGGAGAGGATCCCTTTTGTAATTCTTGCAGGGAAAGGTCTGTTCGTTGAGAGGGCAGAGGACCCGGATTACGCCAGGGAGAAGAATTTACAGCTGGATGTTGATTATTATATCAATAAACAGATACTTCCGCCTGTGGAGCGTATACTGGCTGATTTCGGTGAACAGGGGGAAAAGTTAAGGGCGATGAAGGAAAAGAGGAACCAAAAAGGTCAGCGTTCGTTATTTGAATTTTCGGAGTAAAACACTTGAAGATCCATCCGCGGTGTGCGCCATGTCTATTGTCCAGAGTCCAGTTCGAGGCTGAGCTGTCTACAAACGACGTGAGTTTGCAGAAAAAAGCTGTGCTTGCAGGGATAGAGGTGCTGCGGAAATACCTGATTGACGGCGCGCCCGCGACGCACATCAGCACGAAGATACACAGGGAAGCGTACAGGGTGCTGGGCGATATCGACCCGTACAGGGAAAAAAAACAGCACAGCAACGAGGCTGCTAAAAAGCTCCTTCCTGCTATAAGGGATTTCGTTGCTGAGAAAGACTCGTTCAGACGCGCCGTACTTGCATCCATCATCGGGAACTCGTTTGACTTCGGCGTGCTGGGGTTCGATGCAGACAGGGAGATAGCAAAAGAGACGGTGATGAAGCAGTTCGAGCGAGGGCTTGATGTTGACGATACAGATAGGATGAAATCCATGCTGGAGAACGTGGTGTATCTGACAGATAACTGCGGTGAGATATTTTTCGATACTCTGCTGTTCGAGGAGATCCGAAAACTCAGTGGCAGGATCACGCTGGTGGTGAGGGGCGCGCCGATACTGAACGACGTTACCATGGAAGAGGTAGAAGAACTCGGGCTTGATAAAAAGGTGGATATGGTGCTCACCACGGGCTCAAATGCCATCGGGGTATGCCTCAGGGAAGCGCCGCCTGAGCTTGTTGAGGCATTAGGGAGCGCGTCGCTGATAATCAGCAAGGGGATGGCGAATTACGAGACCATGTCTGAGTATGATTTCAAACCCATAGCATACCTGCTGAAGACCAAATGCGAATCGGTAGCTGAAGCGATGGGACTCAGAAGGAACATGAACGTGGCGAGGGTGGAGGAATGATCGATTTCAACAGTCTTCCGCTATTCTCAAAAATAGCCCTGATAGCCGGCTTCTCGATCGGATTATTCTCCCTTATCCTGTTTCTCCGCTACCCGATAATATTGATACTGATGAAATACAGCACTGAGTACAGGGAATTCATGAAAAGGACAATAGCCCGGAGAAAACAATACAATGAGAAATATAGTCTTCGTAACAGGTAATCCCCATAAGGTGAAAGAAGCAAGGGAGATACTCTCGCCCCTGGGCATAGCTGTGGAACAGAACAACTGCGGATATCCTGAGCTGCAGGAGGATGAACTTCCGCCTATTGCCGCGTTCGGGGTTGGGTGGGCTGCGAATAAGCTTGAGCAGGAGGTCATGGTGGACGATTCAGGGCTGTTCATAGAGGCGCTAAATGGGTTCCCGGGTCCGTACTCTGCGTATGTGTTCGATACGCTGGGGAATAACAGGATACTTAAGCTCATGGACGGGGAGACTGAAAGGAGAGCTATCTTTAAGTGCGTGATCGGGTACTGCCGCCCAGGTGAGAAGGCGCGGGTTTTTGCAGGGGAAGTGGCTGGGGAGATTGCTAACGGGAGCCGGGGAAGCGCTGGATTCGGGTACGATCCCATATTCGAGGTGAACGGCGTGACATTCGGGGAAATGGGAGAGGATGAGAAGAACAGGCTATCGCACAGGTACAGGGCGCTCGTGAAGTTCGCGGAGTGGCTGAAACAGGGGCATTAAAATATTTACGGACTCGCCGCGATTCGAACGCGGGTCTGCGGGTTCGAAGCCCGCCAGGATATCCTGGCTACCCCACGAGTCCATGGGTTTGACTGCGGGTTTTATAGTTTAGCAGTGTATTAAATGTTTCTTGCTTATGGTCGTAACGCTGCTTTCAGATTTCGGTGATGTCTATCCTGCTTCCATGAAGGGTGTAATCCTGAGCATCAACCCCTCAGTAAATATGGTGGACATTTCACACTCGGTCCCGCGCCACGACGTGCGCGCAGGCGCGTTCATGCTCATGACGTGCGCGAGGTATTTCCCCTCCTGCACCGTGCACATCGCGGTTGTTGATCCCGGGGTCGGGACTGAGCGGCGGGGCATAGCTATCAGGGCAGGCTCTGCTGATGGCAGCGAACAGTGTTTTATCGGTCCAGATAACGGTCTCCTCATCCCGGCTGCCCGGAGCATCGGAGAGTCTGAGGTTTATGAAATCACGAACAAAAACCTCTTCCTTCCCTGCATATCCTCAACCTTTCACGGCAGGGATGTTTTTGCGCCTGTGGGTGCGCATATTTCAAAAGGGCTGCAAATCGGCAACGTCGGGAGGCGGATCTTCGATTTTGTAGACCTTGATTTCGGGGAAGGGGAGAAAAAGGATGGCTGCCTGAGCGGGAAAATCATATTTATCGACCAGTTCGGGAACATTGTAACAAATATTCATTCAAAGGTGGTGGAGTTTAAACCCGGCGATGTGCTGGAGATCCAGAAAAAACGGGTGTTGTTCCATAAATCATATGGATTCTGCAGAAAAGGGGAGCCTCTGGCGCTTATCGGAAGCCACAGTTACCTGGAAATCGCAGTGAACCAGGGAAATGCCGCGGTTTTCTTTAACAAAAAGGCGGGGGAAGAGATTACTGTAAGAAAAATTACTTAACCCGGAATGCGAACTAAGCACCAGATGAAACTAAGCGATTTTAACTACCATCTCCCGAAAGAACTGATCGCCCAGTCCCCGGTAGAGCCCAGGGACTCCTCGCGTTTGATGGTTCTCAATAAAAGCATCGAACACAGGCGTTTTTCTGATGTCGTGGATTACTTTGAGGAGGGCGACACCCTTGTGCTCAATGATTCCAGAGTTATCCCCGCAAAGCTCACGGGGAAAAAAAGCACAGGTGGGCATGTGGAAGCGCTCATAGTCTCAAAAAGCGGCGCAGGGTATGAATGCCTTATCCGCGGTAAGCATATCCGCGAAGGCACACGGCTTTATTTCGGGGAGCTTGGAGCAACTGTGCTTGAGGTTATAAATAACGAGAGCGCAAGCAGGTATCTTGTAGAGTTCAACTGCAACGGGAACCTGAGCGATATCCTTGAGAAAATAGGGGATGCGCCCCTTCCGCCTTATATAAAGCAGAAGCTTGAGGACAGGAGCCGCTACCAGACGGTGTACTCTAAAGAAAAGGGCTCTATCGCCGCGCCCACTGCAGGTTTGCATTTCACGAACGAGCTACTGGACAGGATAAAGGAAAAAGGTGTTAGCATCGCTTACGTCACCCTGCATGTTGGAATCGGCACATTCACCCCTGTTAAGGCTGAGAACTTAGAAGACCACAGGATGGAGCCTGAATATATCTACATCGGCGCGGAAAGTGCAGGGATTATCAACGAAACAACAGAAAAACTCGTAGCTGCAGGCACGACTACAGTAAAAGCGCTTGAAAGTTCGTGCGTGAACGGCAGAATAACAGCAAAAGAAGGGTTCAGCCGGCTTTTTATATATCCGCCCTACAATTTTAGCTCAGGGGTAGATGCGATGATAACCAACTTCCATCTCCCTCAATCCACACTGTTAATGCTCGTGAGCGCGTTCGCTGGCAGGGAGAGGCTGTTTGCTGCATACAGCGAAGCCATTTCAAATTCCTACAGGTTCTACAGCTTCGGCGATGCGATGCTGATTTTCAGGTGAGGTACCATGTACACGCTGATCCACACAGACAAAAACACAGGCGCACGGGCTGGAAAACTCAGGACCAACCACGGGATAATAGATACGCCTGCCTTCATGCCAGTCGCCACAAAAGCGACTGTGAAAACGCTCACCCCTGAAGAGCTTTACGAGATGGGCACGCAGACGCTCATCAGCAACGCCTTCCACCTCTACCTTGCGCCGGGCATGGAGGTGCTCCAGAGAGCCGGTGGGCTGCACAGGTTCATGAACTGGAATCGCGCCATCTTCACGGACAGCGGTGGTTTCCAGATGATACGCAAGGATTTCCCTTTCAAGGTCACGGACGAGGGGATCGTTTATAAGAACCCGCGCGACGGGAAGAAATACTTCTATACGCCGCGGGTATGCCTTTCCAATCAGAGAATCCTGGGAAGCGACGTGGCAATGATACTGGACGAATGCCCGCCCTACGGGAGCGATTACAGTACCGTGGAAGCCTCTGTTGAGAGAACGATAAAATGGGCTGAGATCGCAAAGAACGAGGAGAAGAACAGGGGACAGCTCTTTTTTGCGATACTACAGGGCGGGACGTTCGCAGAGCTCAGGAGAAAATGCGCCGAAGTGCTGGTCGGGATGGAGTTTGACGGGTATGGGATTGGCGGCTTATCTATCGGCGAGCCCAAGGAAACCATGAAGGAGGTACTGAGGTACAATGTACCGTTCGTCCCGGAGGATAAGCCCAGGTATCTCATGGGCGTGGGCTCACCAGCCGAACTCCTGGATGCCATAGAATGCGGTATCGATATCTTCGACAGCGCCTTCCCCACGCGGAATGCAAGACACCAGTCCCTGATGACGGGAAAGGGGACTGTTGATATCGCCCGCAGGAAATACGCACAGGATTTTGCTCCGGTCGATGAGATCTGCGGATGTTATACGTGTAAAAACTACACACGAGCCTATCTGCACCATCTTTTTAAGGAATCCGAACTCCTGGCTCTCAGGCTGGCATCCATTCACAACCTGCACTTTATCCAGTCAATAGTACAGGGTGCCAGGGAAGCAATAGTTGAGGACAGGTTTGCTGAGTTCAAAAGAAGTGTGATGACGCTTTAATCTCTCTGGTTATCAGTCCGTATCAGATATACACCTGTCTGGGAGTATAATATCAGATAATGTCCCCTTCTCCTTAAGAAGCGCATCTATCCCGCCTGAAGCTTTTCATATTCTTTCCTTCTCTATCCTTTTTTTCCTCGCTTTTTCAGCAGATTCAGGCTGCCGTAACTTTGCGTCCATCGATAATGCTTCCTGCTTCGGTCAGTACAAGGACAAGGAACAGGTATGCTAAGATTATCTCGCCTGGCGCTGCCGTGACCTTGCCTGCGATTGCGCTCAGGTTGGCATTGACCGCCATCAGCCCTCCTGCTGTAAGGGCTGTCAGGAAACCATTCACGGTCCAGTACATATCTGCAGGGGATTTAAGCTGGACTATATATGACGCAATGAGCAGTACTAAAGTAAACCACATCTTGGCTGCTACAAAACCGTCGAATCCGTATACAGTGAACAGGTAACTGGCAACCGGGTTTGCCTCAATCCCGGCTCCGCGCATGCTCATCATGTATGCACCGGTAATCCCGTCGCCTATGCCAAGGATGATGAACGTAATAAGGTACAGGATGTGCTGCAGGTTTAATTTCCTCGCTGCAATGACCGCGAGCAGCCTGAAAATCTCGATAAGTTCGGATGTGAATCCTTTCTGGATATTCTCTGTCATTTTTGTCCTCCATGCGCGAAATCCTGGTGTGCATGTCGTCACCTTTGTTGATAAATGGTATAATCCGTAATCAGTGATGGTTATCATCCACGTGATTGATGGATGGCGATTCTAAAATACACGCTTTTAGAATTCACCGAATCTTATTTATAAAATTACGTTATATTTATGACAAATATTTAAGATAATTCCGGGAAGATTTATAGAATAAAACTAAAATATAGATACCAGAAAGACTATTGGAATGGTAAAAGGAGGATAAGGTATAGAGAGTAGAAAGATCTGTCTCGTGAGCGACTGGTATTATCCCAAGATCGGGGGAATAGAGAGCCATATCGATTATTTATCCGAGCACCTGGCTTCACATGGTAATGAGGTGCATATATTAACCCGCAAGTCCCAGGATCTGCACGGTGAGGTTTCTGAGCATGATGCGCGAAAAAGACAAATGGGGATAACTATCCACAGGGTAAAAGGTCATGCTGTCAAAAGATGGGGCGCGGTGGTTGACCCGAGGATAAGCTGGATAGTGAACGATGTTATAAGAAGGGAGAAGTTCGAACTCATACATGCCCACAGCATCTATTCACCGCTGGCTATGGTGACTGCATATGCGGCAAAGACGCTGCGGTATATACCCACGGTCGCCACGAACCACTCGCTCTGGGGAAAGGTATGGATGCGCAGTTTATTCCAGAGCCTGCTGCGCGAGGAGTTCACAAGGCTTGATGCATTGATAGCCGTAAGCAATGCAGTGAGAGAGGATACCGAGCGCTTCTGCAGTAATAAGCCTGTATTCGTGATTCCGAATGGCGTTGACTGCAACAGGTTCTATCCCGACGCTGCAAACAGGGAGAGTATCCGCAGGCATCTCGGGTTTGATGAAAAAGATATCGTGATCGTTACAGTGGGAAGGCTTGTACCGCGTAAAAAGATGCATGAACTGGTGCATATAGTGCATGATCTCTCTAAAAGGCATAACATCAAACTGCTGATCGTAGGAGATGGTCATGAGAAGGGCAGGCTTGCCAGCCTCTCGAGGTCGTTAGGCATAAGCGAGCATGTGAAATTCACGGGCTATGTATCAAACCCATCTGATTATCTCAATGCATCCGATATATTCTCTTTATGCTCCGTGGATGAGGCGCTCGGTATATCCATACTCGAAGCCATGGCATGCGAACTGCCTGTAGTTGTAAAGGACGTGAACGGGATAAGGGATATACTGAGCGGGAACAACGGTCTTCCGCCTGCCGGGGATGCTGTCGATATAAAGAACAATATCGAGCTTCTTATCACTGATGAAGGGCTACGATCAAAGCTTGCAAAAAGCAACAGGAGGCATGTGCTTTCGAATTTCGAGTGGGATGTGGTATGCGGAAAGACTATGAATGTGTACGATTTTGCAGAGCAAATAGCAGGGATTGAAGCGCCCAGGTATTATGGTATGAAGCTTGCGAAAATGGGAAGGATTGTCAGGAGGTTGAAGCCACGCCATGAGGAAGATTATAGCCCTGACAATAGATGTTGAGCCTGATTGCCCGCCGTACCTCCACACGTACAGAGGCATAGAGGAAGGTCTTCCCGGACTGCTTTCTGTTCTTGGAAAATATGACGTGGAGGCAACGCTATTTGTAACAGGCGATGTGGCTTCCAGATATCCGCGGCAGGTAGAGGGAATGGCTCAGCACTACGAGATAGGATGTCACGGCTATTCCCATGCGCGTTTTGACAGGATGACCTCTGACGAAGCCGTACATGAGATAGAAAAAAGCACAGAGGTATTATGCAGATTGGCTGGCAGGAAAATAATTTCATTCAGGGCGCCTAACCTTATTTTCCCCGAGCGGTTCCTAAAGCTCTTGGGCGATAACGGTTATCTGGTCGATTCATCCCTTGCTAAATATAAGCTGCAGCACCTGTACCAGATATATGCCGCAGGGTGGGATTTTAATAACAGGTTGTTAAGAGTCCCTGTATCCGCTACATCATCAGTCCTGCGCCTGCCTCTTGGAAATAAGATAATTGCGCATCTCAGCTCACCCGTAGTCCTGTTCTTCCACCCATGGGAGTTCGTGGATATGCAAAGCGAACCGGTGAGGTGGGATTGCAGGATAAACACAGGCAGCATTGCGCTTGAGAGGCTTGAATCGGTGATCAAGTCCTTTAAAGCCAGCGGATACCGTTTCTGCACTATGGCGGATTTCTTAAACCTGTGACTTTTTTGATCTCAGGTACCGCTCTTTCTCGCTGAAAATGCATCCGCAGTACTTCTGCATGTACAGCCCGATACCCCTGGCGATCTCACGGGATTCCTTATACCCTTCCCTGAAATCCTCGTAGTAGAACTCGATGCTGTACTCGTCCGCGGCTTTTTCCCCTGCTGCGACAAGCAGCTCATGCTTCTGGTAGGGGGATATGAGCAAAGTGGTGGTGAACGCATCGAACCCAAGCGCATTCGCGGTTCTTGCCGCCTCGGTGAGCCTGCAGGTATAGCAGAATTTGCACCTGTCCTCCGCGCCAAGCGCGCCGCGAAGGTAGCTTTCGAGGGCGTAATCGTCCTTATAAATAATGCGCGTTCCTTTTAACTCTGCGTACCTCTCAAGTGATTCCAGCCTGTTCTTGTACTCAAGGTAAGGGTGGATGTTCGGGTTGTAGAAAAAGCCTGTTACGTCGTGCCCTTCCTCAACTAATTTCTTATGGGGGTATGTAAAGCACGGGGCACAGCAGATATGGACGAGGATTTGCATGGTATTGACTATACGCGTCTAATCTTAACTCTTATGTAAGGGTAATAAAAAAATAGTTAGGTAAACGCATTTGCGTTTACCTCGGATAAGGAGATATCCATAATCGATTCGTTAAATAATGAATCCAACTGCAGGATATCACTGTCCATTCCCGAAAGATCGCTTTCCGTGATTGCGTTTGACTGGGCGGATGTTGAAGGCGCGGATGTCTGCGCTGGAGATCCTGGAGGCACTGGAGCCTTGGTCGAGGGTTCAGTCTCCTTTTTACCCATGCAACCTAATGCCGCTGCTGCTACCACAAGCACCAGTAATATATAGACCGTTTTCATTTTATTCCTCCTTCTTCCATTCACCGCTTGCAGTAAACTCCTTCTCAACGCGGTATGTTCCCCTGCCAGTTAGAATGGCAGAACCAGTTCCTTCGGCTGTAAGGGTGATCTCATTGCCTGATATTTCGATTCTGATATTTTCGCCTGTAATGGTTGCTGAACCGAATCCCTGGTATTTGATATCCCCACTGCCGAGAGTCTCTTTAGTTCCAGTCCCGTCAGTAGTGACGTCTGCATTACTTGAGACTATCAGGGTAGCGTTCCCAGAGAGGGTCACAGTCACGTTTCCCTTTATTAACGCTTTACCTGTGCCGTTAGCTTCCAGTCTGCCAGTCCCTCTTGCAACCACGACATTTCCGCCGATTAACTTCTTTGCTTCCTTGAAAAAGTCACGGGATTGTTCGGTTGCGCTTTTAAGTTTTTTGAGAGTATCCTTTTGCGAACTGGTGGCTTGCTGCAGGAAAGTCTTTGCATCCTGGATACTCGTTACCTTGCCACTGGAGTCGAACCCGTTATGGCTTGCAAATAAAGTCAGGTCATTCTGGTGGTTTTGTTTTGCTTCATTCATCAGATTATTGAAACCTGATGCTTCCTCTTCGAGTTTAGACGTATCCTTACCCTGATCTTTCAGTTTCTGGATTAATGTATCCATTCTCTCCGAGGCATTACTTGCTTTTATAACGAACAGATCGATCCTATGGTTAACGATGATCCCTGCATAATAGCGGGCTTCAAGGTCTATCTTGATCCAGGCATCTTCTAACTCGCGTGCAGAATCAGTCAATTCTTTAGTGGTATTTGCTGCCTGTATTTTTGTTTTTATATCTGTCAGTTGTACTATGTGCGCATCAATATTGGCTGCTGCGCCCGTGGGGAGAACTCCTTTATTCTCAGAGCTTTCCACATTGTTTTTCAGGAGCTCAAGATGAGATATCATGTAATCGGCTGCATCTTCAAGATAATTCCTGGTTTTGTCTTTAAGTTCATCTCTGCTCAGGTTATTTTTTGCAGATTTGTACTTAAGCTTAGCCTCATTATATTTCACCTTTGCATCCTGGTATCTCTCTTTTGCATCCTGATAACTCTTTTTTGCATCCTGATATTTGTCCTTGGGTGTCTCTGCTGCTGCAATCCCCGAGAACAGGCTCAATATAAACACTGCTGTAGTAAACAATGTTAGTATATTGAGCCAGTATCTATTCTTTATTTTAGCCTTCATTTTTGTTTCCTCCTTCTATATTCTTATCAATCGCCTTTTATCAACCGTCTGGTTACCGCGATTGCTTAACTGGTACTATAACCGCTGAGTACAGATAAACATACTTTTATTTTATTGAAAAACTAAGCTTTTTTAAGCTTGATAATCCTTTATAGAGCTTTATAACCGTTTTTTCAACTTTATAATAAACTATATATATCCAATTTTAAGATTAGGATATGTGTTCTCGGAAAAATGGTTGGTTTTGGTAACCCTGTCGATAATCTGCCTCACTGCAGGCGCACAGGCTGCAACGCTGCACGGCACAATTTACGAATGGTCGGATTTTGAGAAGCCACTGAGGAATGTCATTATTGAAGTGAATTCCACGCCTGCGCAATACATGGTTGCGACCGCCGGGACATACTCGTTCAATCTCTCGCCCGGGAGCTATTTGATTAAGGGTAAGTACTACAGGAACAATATACTTGAATACGTGGCTGAAGAAGATATCCGGATAGATCGTGAAGGTGATTTCGTCCATGACCTCCTGCTTTTCCCACCCACGGAATCGGAGTATGAGTACCTTGGCGATATTAATCTGACCACCGATCTAAATTTAAAAGACGAATATAATAATTATATTTATTTTATATTAACTTCAATCGGGTTGATTTTTGCTCTCGCCCTCATGATATTCTACTGGTTCAAGAGGCACAGGAACAGCCCCGCTGGAACAAATACATCCGAGCCTACAGCACCTGCTCAGATCATAACTGAGACCAGACTCGTAGAGCTCCCTTCCGACCTTCATAACCTCTACGATATAATATTGCAATCGGGCGGAAGAACGACCCAGAAGGAACTAAGGAAAAGATTGCCATTCTCAGAAGCCAAGGTAAGCCTTATGCTGGACGACCTGGAAAACAGGGGTTTGATCCAAAAAATAAAAAAAGGGCACTCTAACATAATAATCGCAAATCAAAAAAATTGACAAGCCCGATCTCCCTAGTTTTACACTGGGCGTAAACTATAAATACTATTGTTCGTATATATACGAATCGTAGTGGGCAAAAATCCTTTTTTTACACACCACCATAATCCCTTGCCCACTATCCTCCTACCATTATATCCATTCATTTCTCAAGTACGTAAATCCGCCTCGTGAGGCTCTTATGTACCCTCTGCAGATGTTTCTCCACGATCCTGAAGCCGGCTTCTTCTGCTATAACCTCGATTTGCCGCTCTGAGATAAAGACAGCGCGTTTTCCCTTTTTCAACACGCGGTAGATTTCTTTTAGAGAGCAGGCGAGCAGGTGCTCCAGGGATTCAGATTTTATCGCCGCAGATCTGCCGTAGGGAGGGTCGGTGACGGCAGCGTCCACGCTCTCATCGCACAGTGCCATGAGGCACGCGTCCTGGTACATCAGCGAATAGTCCACCTTATAGTGGTCAAGGTTCATTTTAGCGCCGAGCAGCAGTTTTCGCTGCACATCCCCGCCTATGGCTTTTATACCTATCAACCCTGCTTCGACAAGTATTCCGCCAGTTCCGCAGAACGGATCTAACAGGTACTGCCCTGGCTTTGCCATGTTCACAAGGGCGCGGGCTACCCTGGGCATCAGGACGCCGGGGTAGAAGAACGGCTTGTAATGGGGTTTTCGTGCTTCAAACGCCCCCCTGTTGATCGAACCCATGATGTACCCGAAGATGCTTTTATCCTCTGTGAGAAGTACCCTGAACTGCACGCCGGGATTTTTCAAATCGGCGCGGAACCCTTTCCTGTGGAATATCTCACCGATTCGCCGCTCCAGCAGTTCTGTATTTACCTTTGAGTAAGTCTTTATGCGCCTGACCCTGATGCTGTATGTCCCCTCAAACCTTATATCCGCTCTTTTTACCGTATCCAGTACATCCTCTTCCCCGGCCCCGCCTATACCCAGGACCCCGATTATGTGGTGGGTCATCGAAAGTCTCTCTGACAGCAATCCGACGATACGCCGGGCATCATTCTTCACATCAATAACAAGACACCCGTCAAGCCTGAGGTGAACTTTGAAATCCACATGCAGCGACTCAAGACATGCAAGCGCCTCTGAGGCTGGGATGGTGCTGTGTTCGCCAGAGAGCTCAAATGCCAGCAGCATAATCTATACTACCATAGCCTATACTACCATGCTCTCGTTTAATTCTCTCAGCATCTCAGCCATAACGCCGTGCCATCTGAACTGCTCCTCGAGGTTATCTTTTATGGCTTTCTTTGCATAAGCGTCCTCGTCCCAGAGCATGTTCTCGTACTCAATGCCCTTGAGGATCAACCCGTAGGCAGGGGAAGGCTCAAGCCCCTCATTGAACTCAGCAGGGTTGAGCATCTGTTCAAGCCACGATATGTCCCTCGCCCCGCACCCTACCATTCTCATTGCTGTTGCTATCTTCCGCACCATCTGCCAGATAAAATGGTCTGCCTGGATGTCCATAACCGTGAACTCCCTCTCTACCCGCATATCTATTTTCTCTATCTTGCATATGCTACTCTGCTCTTTATCGGGCGTGGCAAAATTTGCGAAATCGTGCGCTCCTTTTAACAGGCGCGAGGCGTTGCGGAGCAGCGAGATACTGTACTTCCCGCACATGATGTACCTGTACTCCCGGCTCAGCGCATCGCGGCGCGGGTCAAAGCCGGACTGGACGTGCGCCCTCGCCCATACCCAGATAGTCGGGGGAAGTTTTGTGTTTATAACCCGCGGTATGGCTGCATCGGGATTGACGGTATCAAAAGCAATCACCTGACCAAGCGCGTGCACTCCCCTGTCTGTCCTTGCGGCGGCGATATAATTAGCTTCGCGCAAGCTATTGATGATGTTCAATTCTGAGAGCGCCCTGAAAAGTTCTCCTTCTATGGTTTTAGCGCCTTCCTGGTAACGAAAACCGTTATAATCCGTGCCTATGTATGCAATCTGTAGAGCGATTCGCATGGGTTTTAAATTGGTATGTGGAGATATAAACGTTCGGGAAAATAGAAAAATACGCAAATATTATCATGTTCCGACAACCTCTTGAGGGAAAAACAGGTGGATCAAAATGAACAAAATTACAATCATTGGCGCTGGCGCTGTCGGCGCAACAGCAGCACAGAGGATAGCGGAGAAAGAACTCGGAGACATTGTTCTGACTGATATTGTAGAGGGACTGCCGCAGGGCAAAGCCCTTGACCTGCTGGAATCCGGTCCTTTATGCGGATACGACTCAAAAGTAACTGGTACGAACGACTACAAGGACATCGAAGGCTCGGATATTGTTGTAGTCACAGCAGGGATAGCAAGGAAACCGGGCATGACGCGGGAAGACCTGCTGAAGATAAATACAAAGATCATTAAAGAGGTCTCCCAGAACATAGCGAAATACGCGCCTGATTCAATCGTAATCACAGTCACCAACCCTCTTGATATAATGACGTACGTCACCATGAGGACTACAGGTTTTGAGCCGCAGCGCGTCTTCGGCATGAGCGGCATGCTGGACTCGGGCAGGTTCGCAACGTTCATTGCAATGGAACTAGGCTGCTCTGTGCGCGACATAAGCGCGGTGGTGCTCGGCGGGCACGGCGATACGATGGTCCCATTACCGCGTTTTACCACGGTTTCCGGCGTTCCCATCACGGAACTGTTGTCGAAAGATGTTATTCAGCGCCTGGTGGATAGAACAGTTAACGGCGGCGCTGAGATAGTCAATCTGTTGAAGACAGGAAGCGCCTTCTATGCACCCTCTGCCGCTGTAACGAACATGGTGGAAGCGGTAGTAAAAGACACAAAACGGATTCTCCCGGTATGCGCCTATCTCAATGGCGAGTACGGCAAAAAGAACATATACCTCGGCGTTCCCGTGAAGCTTGGGAGGCGCGGGGTGGAAGAGGTCATCGAGTTAAAGCTGGCTGCTGACGAGAAAAAAGCACTTGATAGCTCGGCTGAGGCTGTTAAGACTGGGATTGCTTCGGTCAGTGCGCTAAGTTGAAACCATCACAACTCCGATGGTTTTGAAAAGGATGTATGGACGAGGACGATTCAGGAAATTATTTATATTATCAGGTAACGAAAATAATTAACCATGTCATACGCACCTTATAAACCCGGAAAAGCTCTGTGGTACGCCCTCTTGCTCTGGCTCATCGGATTTATCTGGGGGATGATCGTGTTCATGACGCCTGCCTTAAAAGACATCCCGGCGAGTCCCTATATCTCGAAATACCCTGCGATCAGCGCCCCTCTCACTGTGGCGTACTTTATCATTCTCTTCTTGCTTACAAAGCGGTATCTTGAGGATACTGATAAAAAGGCAGCAGAGGGGTTGGAGTTCGGGTTGACGATCTTTCTTTTGAACTTCATTCTGGATGCCCTTGTCTATGTTGTTCTGTTCAGAAGCTCAGATTATTTTGCTTACTTTTCGATCTGGCTCTCCTATATTTTAGCTATTGCAGTTCCGTGGTTTACTGGGAGATGGCTTGAGAGTAAAAAACTAAATGCAAAGATTATGTAAAATATGCGTATGCAATATGAAGAAATTCTAAAACAACTGGAATCCCTTTCCAACCCGGAAGCCATAGCAGGCATGGCGCGGTTTGGGATTAATTCAAATAACACATACGGAGTATCCGTTCCTGCTCTGAGAAAAATGGCGCGGGAAACTGGCAAAGACCACACCCTTGCCCAGCAACTCTGGTCATCCGGCATCCACGAGGCGCGGATGCTTGCAGGCATGATCGATGAACCTGAAAAAGTGACCGGGGAGCAGATGGAGTCTTGGGCTGCGGACTTTGACTCCTGGGATGTATGCGACCAGGTGTGCAGCAACCTTTTCGATAAAACAGAATTCGCCTATCAGAAGGCGCATGAGTGGAGCAGTAGAAAAGAAGAGTTCATCAAGAGGGCGGGATTCGTTCTTATGGCTGCACTATCAGTTCATGATAAGAGAGCGGGCGATGAGAAGTTTCTGGAGTTCCTGCCCATGATAAAAAGAGAGGCTGCTGATGATAGGAACTTTGTTAAAAAGGCGGCCAACTGGGCGCTTCGGCAGATAGGGAAGCGGAACCTGAACCTGAACCGGGCGGCAATTGAGACCGCGAAGGAGATACAGAGAATCGATTCAAAAGCCGCAAGATGGATAGCTTCTGATGCGCTGCGGGAATTGACAGATGAGAAGACGCGGAAGAGGGTGCGCGGATAGATGCTCGTCTTAATTTTTAAGTTTCTTATCAAGCGGTATCCATAGTTCTTCAAAAATTAAGGGACACTGGATGAGTACATATACCATCATAGTGATCACCCAATTTCAAAACGTTAGTAGCGAAAAAAAATAGGGACAAATTTGTCTATATGTCCCTACTTCTATAGAGTTCTTCTTTATGGTACTATCAGTCCCAATCCATATCTTCTTTATTCTTGTCAATATTCCTATTTATTGCTTCATAGTCGTCCACGTCACTTTGGCCGTCTATCTCATCCAGGCTGTGTGCTGGCCTGTTCGTGAAATTGTTGTTCATGGGGTTTTCATCCTGCGCCAGCTTTATCCGCTTCACAGGAGAGCCTGTGGGGATAAATCCTTTCTTGAGCTTCTCGACCACAAAATATCTGCCTGCTGGAAGATTGTCGAATGTGTAGAAACCCGTAGCATCGGTGAAAGATTCTTTTCTGATGATACTGGTATCATTTCCTCTGCTGGTGATGCCGATCAGCCTGATATTCCAGTTCTCTATGCCTATCTCTCCAGAATCCCATTTTCCATTGCCGTTGGTATCGTTTATCTTGAAACCTGAGATACTACCTGTAACTTTCGGTATTACTGGCTGATTCGTGAAATTCACGTTGGTTATGTCCATATTTTCTACAAGTATTGTTCTATAAGTAACGTTGGTAGCAGTAAATCCAGGTTTCATTTCTTCGGTTACATTATAGCTGCTTGGAGTGAGATTCATGAACTTATAGAAGCCATTAATATCGGTTATAGCAGTCATCTGCATTGTATCACTCTTGAGTATGATATTCCAGTTCTCAATGCCCATCTCTCCTGAATCCCACATACCATTGCCGTTAGTATCGTTGATCTTGAATCCAGAGATACTACCGCCTCCAGATGGTGGAGACGATGTAACATTCGCTACCAGCATATAAATCGTATTATCCACTACAAGTGCAACATCAGAGAAACCATCTGCATTATAATCAACGCCAGGCTCTTGAGGAGACATAGACCAGCTCCATACGGGGTATATTGAATTGCCGGAATAGATATCCCATATAGCATTGTTAATATTATCACCACTGAAGGCTTTCGCATAACTATTTAGATTTGTAGTTGTTTGCTCTTCTGCCTGCATTTCAATCATGCCTGTTCTAAATTCTTCCTTTTCCATCTCTCCAAGAATGCGCTGCTTTACCCATGGATCCATTTTGCTTGATAAAATCTCCTGCCTTCCCCGCGCCAAGTTATTTTCCAATTTGTGGTCCTGTGTTCTCTGAATAGATAGCGGGACATAGTTGGTCGTATTTGAATAGTTGCCTGTGAGCAGCACATCCCCTTTGGCATTGCCATCAAAATTCCCAATGAACAAAATGGGATATCTGACAACGCAGAGGATACCATCTGTATTAAAACATTCTTGAATTTGCGGAACTTCTGTCTCCCAGAGCTTTGTCCCATTATAGCCGTTTAAAGCTGTTGTATTTCGATAATATGTATAGTCATAGGTTGATTTTCTATAATCTGTATTTATAATAGCATCGCTTCTGCCATCACCAGTCAAATCACCAGCATACTGTAGCCAAGCCCGTCCATCGAGCAAGTTGGTGATTGTATAGCTCCATAGTATACTTCCATCGCTGCCATTTATGCCAAAAAAGTTTAAGTTTCTATAGGCATTGGATTGCCAGGAAGGATATGTATCTACTATTATATCCTCTTTCCTATCACCGCTAAGGTCTTTAATAGGTACTCCCGATACCCAATCTGCTTGTACTCCAAGATCAGTACTCCAAAGTTGAGAGCCATCTGAACCGCTCAAGGCGATGAGCTCCTTCTCACCCAGAGGATTTTCAGTCTCTATAATTACATCTTTTCTATTATCGCCGTTCGTATCATCTATTAATGTTACATATCTACCTGATGCGACCCAGAGTGATGTGGCATCATAACCCCTAATTGCACCTGTACCATTTTGGGATGTTATAATGAGATCGACGTAACCATCTCCGCTAAGATCGCCTGCAGGTACTGCATAATAATCACCGCTTTTGCTCCATATTAAAGAGCCGCTCGATGCATTAACTGCTTCTATGCTACCGGACGACGAATAGGTCTGAATGAGAACATCCTGCCTGCCATCCCTGTCTAAATCCCCTGCTATTTGCGGCCATATGTAGGTAGAGTAATATTCGCGCTTCCAGAGTTCCAGTCCATCAAATCCACGGATCGCTGAGAGGTTACTTGTTTGAGAGTAGCCCGTCCACCTACTATCCGTGAGGAGTAAATCAGTTTTTCCATCACCAGAAACATCTCCAATATCCAACAACTGATCCCAATAATTATCGCCAGTGCGTTTGTTCCATAGTACCTCTCCTGTTCTGCCTCTGAGAACTGTAAGGTTTTTACTATATGATTTTTGAACTACAATATCGCTCCCGCTATCGCCATCCAGATCAGTTACTCCGTAATCCCAGGTATATGTAATATTATTATCAAGAATTCTCTC
>JAPMTX010000116.1 GCA_026552855.1 Candidatus Methanoperedens sp.
AAGTGAAAGTTGAGGTCTCAGCAGGTGGCGCGGGCAAGGGTATGGCTGACACACTTGGTGGGCTTGTTGATATCGGCATGGTATCAAGAGACATTGATAAATCCGAGATAGAAAAGGGCGCATATCCCATCAGTGTGACCAAGGACGCTGTTGTAGCCACGATCAGTGAAAAGAATCCCGTATTTAGCGATCTCACCAGCAAGGGTGTAAAGAGAAAAACTTTCGTGGATATTTTCATCAACGGGACTGTAAAGACATGGGGCGAGGTAGCAGGGAGACCGGAGATAAAAGATGAAATACACGTCTATACCAGAAGTGATGCAGCAGGTGCGCCTGAGATATGGGCGAAATACCTGGGCAAGAAGCAGGAGAACCTCAAAGGCATAGGCGTCCCAAGCGATCCGGGACTGCTGGCTGCTGTGCAAAAAGATCCCTTGGGTATAGGCTACAATAACTACAACTATGCCTTTGATATGAAGACCGGACAGCCAGTACTTGGCATCAGGGTAATACCTTTTGATGTGAACGAGAACGGTATCATTGATCCAGATGAAGATATAAGCACCAAGGATAAAACAATTGCATCCATTAAAAAAGGTGTTTTCCCGAGCCCGCCTGCGAGAGTAGAATTTTTTGTGACTAAAGGAAAGCCCACAGGAGCTACTTCAGAATTCATCAAATGGGTTCTCACGGACGGACAGAAGTTTGTGGATGAGGTGGGATACATACAGTTATCCGAGGAAACACTTAATGGAGAGTTGAAAAAACTTGAATGAACAGGTTAAGGCAAAACCTTAACCTTGTACTTTTTATTTTAGTAAAGTGTGTATAGCTCATGAATACCAGAAAACTAAAGGACGCTTTTGCCGGCAGGCTCACGCTGGCTGCTGCTATTTTCTCAAGCGTGATTGTATTTATTGTGGCTTTCGCCCTTTACCTGCGGTCAGAGCCTATCCTTGAGGCGAAACCGCTGGGCGATCTTCTGCTCGGCAGTACATGGATGCCTTTCCAGGGTGAGTTCGGCTTCTACCCGTTCATCCTGGGTACGGTCTATGTAACTGCGCTTGCCATGGTATTCGCGATACCCCTATCCATCCTGAGCGCGGTCTATCTTGCTGAGTATGCAAATGAGAGATTGAAATCAATAATTTTGCCTCTGATAGACCTGCTTGCAGGCATACCCCCGGTAGTATACGGACTTTTCGGGGTGCTGGCGATTGTACCTCTTGTTGCAGGCATAGCGCCTTTATTCAAAAACTCGGCAATACCACTGTTGAACAGCGGCAGCTACTCCACCGGCTACAGCATATTTGCAGGCGGCATAGTGCTTGCCATCATGGTGTTCCCCATAATTATTTCGATATCATATGAGGTATTCAAGGCAGTGCCATTTGAGATAAGGGAAGCCTCCCTATCACTTGGAGCCACACGGTGGCAGACAATAAAGCATGCTGTAATAAGAGCAGCCTTACCTGGCATAGCAGCTGCTGTTATTCTTGGCTTCTCCCGCGCGATTGGCGAAACCATGGCTGTTCTCATGGTGGTAGGAAATGTGGCGAAAATCCCCTCTTCGGTATTCGATGCTGCTTATCCCCTGCCTGCGCTTATCGCAAATAATTACGGTGAAATGATGTCCATACCGCTGTACGATTCAGCCCTGCTGCTTGCTGCGCTTATACTGATGCTGATCATTCTGTTCTTCACCCTGGCTGCAAGGCTGATACTGGTACGGATTGAAAGGAGGATGCATGGATAAACTTCGTGAAGAAAAGCTTTTCAAAGCTCTTATGATATCATCGCTGGCTGTCGTAGTGGGCAGCCTTTTCATAGTAGTGGCTGTGATAATCTGGAACGGCGCGCCCGCTCTTTCGTTATCTATGATCACGCAGACGCCTAAAGGCGGATACTATCTTGGAAAAGAGGGCGGGATACTGAATGCTATAGTCGGCTCGCTGTACCTGGCGTTTGGCAGCCTGATCCTTGCCCTTGTGATAAGCCTGCCGGCGGCGCTGGCGCTGCAGAAAGACTATATCGGGAAAACAAAGGCTGCATATTATATCAGGCTATCCCTTGATGTACTCTGGGGCACCCCCTCTATCGTGTACGGCGCTTTTGGCTTCATTATCATGCTCTATCTCGGCATGAGGGCATCGCTCCTGGGTGGAATTCTGGTTTTAACTTTACTGCAACTGCCTATAATGATCCGCACCATGGAGGAGGTAATAAAAATGGTTCCTGTAGAGTTGAAAGAAGCCTCCTATACCCTTGGAGCAACCCGGTTTGAGACCACTGCCGGCGTAGTGGTCAGGCAGGCGCTTCCAGGCATGGTGACCGCGGTTATTCTTGCATTCGGCAGGGGCATAGGTGATGCAGCCTCTATCCTGTTCACAGCAGGTTACACCGACAGCCTGCCGCGCTCGCTTCTTGATCCTGTGGCTTCGCTGCCTCTTGCAGTGTTCTTCCAGCTCGGCACCCCTTTCCCTGAGGTACAGCAGAGGGCGTATGCAAGCGCACTGATACTTCTTATAATCGTACTTGCATTGAGCATAGCATCACGGTATTTATCCAAGAGATTTATGAAAAACATTATCAGGTGATCACATTGAAAAGTCATATCAGCATCCAGAACCTTAATGCATTCTACAGTGACCATCAGGCGCTCCGGGATATAACTATTGAGATACCGGAGAAGCAGATAACAGCCATAATAGGTCCCTCGGGATGTGGAAAAAGCACTTTTCTTAAATGCTTCAACAGGCTTATTGATCTTACGGACGGAGCAAAAGCATCAGGAAAAATAATCGTGGATGGCATAGATGTACTTAACGGCAGCGTTGATATTACGGATGTAAGGCGCAGGATGGGACTGCTGCCGCAAAAGCCAAATCCCCTTCCAATGTCGATATATGATAATATCGCTTACGGACCGCGGCTGCACGGCATCAAAGATAAAAAGAAATTAGATCAAATAGTGGAGAAATACCTGAAAATCGCTGGCTTATGGGATGAAGTGAAAGATCGCCTGAAGTCGCCTGCATCGAAGCTCTCCATCGGTCAGCAGCAGAGGCTCTGCCTTGCAAGAGGGCTTGCTGTTGAGCCTGAAATAATCCTTTGCGACGAGCCGACCTCTGCCCTTGACCCGGTCTCATCGCAGCATATCGAACAGCAGCTTCTTAAACTAAAGAAATACTACACCATCGTGATAGTTACCCACAACATCCACCAGGCTATGAGACTTGCAGATTATGTCATACATCTGTATCTTGGCGAGCTTGTGGAACACGGTCCTGCGAATGAGGTGTTCGAAAACCCCAAGGAAGAGAGGACACGGGCTTATATCAACGGCACTTTCCACATCGATTTAAAGATAGACAAGGAGCTTGATCTGAAAGGGAACGTGTGCCCGTATAATTTTGTATATTCAAAGCAGGCGCTGCATAACCTTGAGAAGGGAAAAACCCTGAAGGTGATCGTGGACGATCCCACAGCAGTGACCGAGGTGCCAAGAGGCATGGAGGCTGACGGGCACGAGGTACTGAGCGTGAAACAGATAAATAAGACGGATTGGGAGATAGTGGTACGGAAGAAAGAATAGAGTGACCCTGATGCAAATCGGCATCCATGTAAATCGATGTATTTATATAGTGCTAAATATATAGGTCATATAAATTTGAGATGGTGTCGAAATGGCAGATAGATGTCCGAAATGTGGTGAGGTTTTAGTAACTAAAACCATTAGAAAGGAATTGGGTACTGGCAGCATTGAAATTCCGGTCTCTGAGGCATGCCCGAAATGCGGCTTTAGCAGGGACATGACCGGCGCAGCAGATGTAAAACCGCCTGCAATGCCTGTATTAGATAATGTAAAAAAGGAAGAGGCAAAGAAGGAGGAAGTAAAGCGCCAGGTTATCGAAAAACCCAGGATAGTATCACCAACTCCTAAACCACAGCCGAGACCTGAATCGTCGGGCTTCAATAAATACCTTACAGCGGGTCTGGCAATACTTGTCATCGCAGGGCTTGTCTGGGCGTTCCTCATTGCTCCTACATTGCCGAAAGAGCCAGCCCCAGCAGTACAGCCAACCCCCACTCCGCTTGTCACTTCGATCCCTGTAGCCACTTCCGCTGCCGCAAGTACACCTGTTGCTGAAGTTACCCAGACCGGTAAAAGTATACCAGTATTTTTAGACAGCCAGAGAGGTTTTATTCGCAACAAAGATGTCACAATCAAACCGGGTGATGAAATCGTCTGGAGAAATACTGGAATAAACACCCTCGCTCTTGTTAGCAGTGGTGGTCTTTTCGATGCTCAACTGCTGGCATACGACAAAGAATATCGTTATATATTCAAGAAAACCGGAACGTACGGTTTCTATCTGAAAGAAAATCCAAACCTGAATGGAACTATAGTTGTACAACCTTAGACCATAGTCCAGTCAAGCTGGAAACCGTCCAAGGTCATCAGAGTTATCTTCTGCTTTATGCCCGGAAGATCCTGGGGAAGGTCCTCATAGCCTATATACAGGTCATCGCCGGTTTTAATCTCGGGAGGAGGATTGGATACCTTCCCAAAAAAGTATTTTTTATCTGTTTTGGAATCCTGGACAACGACGTTCCTCCAGGCTTTCGCCTGCGCAACGCGTACAACCGTACAT
>JAPMTX010000207.1 GCA_026552855.1 Candidatus Methanoperedens sp.
TTAGAGGTTGTTTGAAAATTCCCCTTTCATGGATTTGAAGTCCCTTTTCGAGCCAATCGTCTAACCATTAAGTGGATCATACCAGCATAAATCATCGATTCACTTGATTCTGGCAATCCTTCGTAGTCTTTACTCAGACGCCTATAACGACCCAACCATCCAAATGTACGTTCTACTACCCATCTTCGCGGAAGAACCTGAAAACCTTTGACATCATCACTACGTTTTACTATTTCCAATACCCAACCGCAATGTTCTTTGACCCAATCAATCAATTTTCCAGCATAACCACCATCAGCCCAAATCAGGCTCAAACGAGATGATTTTCCAATAAATTTATCCAGAACAAGCTTGGCTCCATCTCGATCCTGTATATCGGCAGCATGCACTATTACCATGAGTAAAAACCCCATCGTATCCACCAAAATGTGGCGTTTCCTTCCTTTTATCTTCTTACCAGCATCATAACCACGCACCCCGCGAGTTTCAGTTGTTTTTACGGATTGGCTATCTATTATCGCTGCACTTGGTTCTGGTTGGCGACCATCTGCGATTCGCAATTCACTCTTCAAAGCAGCATTTATTTGTTCCCAGATTCCTTTCAAACGCCAGAGACGGAAATAATGATATACCGTGCTCCATGGTGGGAAGTCGTGGGGCATCATACGCCATTGGCAACCAGAACGCAATATATAAAAAATAGCATTAAATATTTCTCGAATAGGATGTTCACGTTTTCTGCCTCGTTTTGTTTTTGGTTTTGGAATGTGAGGTTCAACCGTTTGCCAATCCTTATCTGATATATCAGACTGATATGTTACCCTCAATAAATTTACCATATAGTAAAAATTGTTAATCTATATATTTAAAATTTTTATATTAAATATTAGCAATTTTCACATTCTATTGTTTCTGAAAAGTAGAATGATTGAATTGTTATTAATGAGTAAAATAATTTTTAAAATAATTATTTGACCTTACATTCTAAAGTCTTTTTTCAGACAGGCTCTTA
>JAPMTX010000117.1 GCA_026552855.1 Candidatus Methanoperedens sp.
ATGACTATCAGAGAATGCAACTTCGGCATGGGTGTTGATCGGCTTCATCATTATAATGATAACCTTTAAATAGAATGAATAATCATTAAAGATGGGTGATCTGTATGGAGACCAGGTTCCAGCCGGAACTAACATTAAAGCGGAAAATCTGCGAGTCATGCGGGGAGGGTACTTTTGAATTAGCCTCCGATGCTTCAGAACTGCAAGAATATATCTGTACCAATTGCTCGATTTAAATCGGGCTTGGTCTCATTTTTTTTTCTTAAATTAAGCTTTTTCAGGGCTGTTCAGCAGGCGACATTGTAGAAATATTCATTTTTCAACGCCAATTACATATATATTCAGGCTTATCATAGGTTGGAGTTACTACTATGGCGAACATTGCTATCATTGGAAGCGAAAAATCCGGGAGGACCAGTCTTGCCGGGAAACTCGGTAAGAAAGGGACCGAGTCTGACATTACACTTTACAATTTTGTAAAAGGCGACAGGATATACGCTTTTGTGGAAGCGAATGGCTACCCGGATTCTTTGAAATCCCTTATAAATGCAATAAACCTGAGCGATATCGCCCTTGTCTGCGTTCCTTCAAGCGGACTTAATGCACAGGTGGGCGAATGCATAATCGCCCTTGACCTGCTTGCAAATAAGAAGGGAATGTTCGTTATCACGATGTCCGATAAGTCTAATCCGACTGCGATCTCTGAATTGACCGAAAAGATAAAAGCCATCACGAAAGGCACGAACCTTGAGAAATGGGAATCTATCGCAGTCTCGACAACCACATTTGAAGGCCTGGAAAACCTCAAGGAAAAAATATTTTCTCTCGGAGAAGAAGCGATGGCTGCGAACGCATCAAAAAATGACCTTCCTCAGCGCATTATGGTGGATCATTTCTTTAATGTTACAGGCATTGGTTGCGTGGTTCTCGGCGTGGTGGAGCAGGGGACTATCAGGGAACATGATAAACTTACGCTTTTCCCCACGAACAGGCCTGCCGAGATACGCTCTATCCAGAGCAACGATGTGGATATGAAGTCCGCACCTGCCGGGACAAGAGTGGGACTGGCATTAAAAGGAGTGCAGTCAAAAGAGTTCGACCGTGGGTATATGATCTCCCAGAAAGAAGAAATCTCCTCCAAATTCAATCTAAAATGCAAATTGACAAAATTCACACAAGGGCTTGGTGTCGGTGATACTGTCCACCTGTTCGCCGGGCTCCAATCAATGCCCGGGACGATAGTCAGCATGGCAATTGGCGGGAAAGATGCGACCCAGGCCCAACCGGGTTCTGACTGCACTGTTGTTCTCACAACGCAAAAAGACATTGCATTCAGTAAAAACGACCGTTTCTTGATTGCCCAGCTCAACAACCCGAAACAGAGGCTGGTCGCGGGCTGCGAGGTCGTATAACTGATGACCTATTATAATCTGTGCAATGATGTCGCACAAGCCATAGAGAAGGCAGTTTCACATCTTATAGGAAAACCGGAAGCTGGGGTGATACTACGTATCGGTGCTGATGGCACTCCCACAGAGGTTATTGATGAAGTGGCTGAAAATGCCGCCCTGTCGGTGCTTGAAAAGGATGGCAGGTCGATGAGGATAGTGAGTGAAGAACTGGGTGAGAAAATAATAGGGAACAAACCTGAATTTACGCTTGTACTTGACCCGATAGACGGCACTTTCAATGCGGTAAACAATATTCCATTTTACTGCGCGCCGATAGCAATTGCAGGCTCTGACCTGTCAGATATCAGGTACGGGTTTGTGAAGAACCTTGTTACCGGGGATATCTATACTGCTGAAAAAGGAAAAGGCTCATTCTTGAACAGGAGAAAAATACATGTGTCCACACTTTCAGAACTTTCCCAGGTAAGCGTACTATCCTACAGCCACCGTCCCCACGCCATCGCGATCAATAATCACAATGTCAGGAGGGTAAGGGTTTTCGGGAGCGCAGCACTGGAACTCTGTTATATCGCATCGGGGATATTTGATGCTTTTATCGATATGCGCGGCATGCTCCGTGTCAGCGATATAGCGGCGGGGAAATTGATAGTCGAAGAGGCGGGGGGACGCGTCTCGGATGGAAAAGGGGAGCCTCTTTTTACACATCTCGATGTGAAAAAGCGCGTAAATATAGTTGCCAGTAACGGATATGTCCATGATAAATTACTTGAACTTGTGTAGGTGAGGCATGAAAAAATTAGGACTGATCTCCAGATGCGACAGGGAGGATGTGATAGATCTTGTCAGAGATATCATTGCCCACCTGGGATCAGGGGCAGAAGTGCTAATTGAAACCAGGACCGCTGAAAAAGTAAATAGGAAAGGAACACCTATAACAGAAATGAGAAAGAGGGGGGCAGAATTTATCATTTCAATAGGTGGCGACGGTACAGTGCTGCGCGGGATCCAGAAAATGGATGATCCGCTTCCTGTTCTCGGCATAAATATGGGCACCATAGGGTTTCTTGTGGATGTAGATCCCGAAGATGCTCTGGGTGTCATAGACCAAGTACTTTCAGGTTTTGAGGTAGAAGAACGTTCCAGGCTTTCGATAAGGTTAAACGATGAATACCTCCCGCCTGCGACCAATGAAGTTGTAATAATAACGGCGAGTCCTGCCAAGATGCTTTCTTACAGGATATTTGTCGATAAAAGCCAGATTGAAGACCTGCGTGCCGACGGCGTGGTTTTTGCGACTCCCACGGGCTCAACGGCATATGCCATGAGCGCCGGGGGCCCGATAGTAGACCCCCATGTGGATGGTACGGTCATCGTGCCGCTGGCGCCGTTCAAATTATCATCCAGGCCCTGGGTTGTCCCGGCAAAAAGCAAAATAAGAGTGGAACTTACCTCACAGAAAAAAGAAGCAGTTATAGCGATAGACGGGCAGTACACAAGAAAGATAAAAGAAGATGATAAAATACTTATTACAAAAGCAGAGAAACCCGCCAGGTTCGTGAAGACTATGGAAGACGGTTTTTATGAGAAAGTCAGGAGCAAGCTTGCTTGAATATTTTTGTCCGGTTTTTCTAAAACATCTATGAAAAACAAGATCATAGTAACAGGGGGCGCAGGATTCATAGGAAGCCATTTAGTGGACAAACTGCTCTTGAGCGGTAATGAAGTGACTGTTCTCGATAACCTTTCTTCAGGAAGGATGGATTTCCTAAAGCATCATGTTGAAGACACAAATTTCAAGTTCATCAAAATCGACCTGCTGGATTCTGAAAAACTCTTAAAAGCAATAAAAGGGGCAAATACCGTATTTCACCTGGCAGCCAATCCCGATGTCAGGCTGGGCGCGCAAAATACAGGTATCCATCTTGAACAGAACATAATCGTTACCTATAAGGTTCTTGAAGCGATGCGCCTTTGCGGGATCAGGAACATCGTTTTCACGTCCACTTCCACGGTTTATGGCGAAGCCACCATAATCCCCACACCTGAAGATTACGGCCCTTTGATCCCGATATCCCTTTACGGCGCTTCCAAACTTGCCTGCGAGGCACTTATAACATCATATTGCTCGACATTCGAGATGAATTCATGGATTTTCCGCTTTGCGAATATCGTCGGGGACAGGGGAACTCACGGTATTATTGTAGATTTTATAAACAAACTGAAGAACGATCCAGCATCACTTGAAATCCTGGGCGACGGGGAGCAGCGTAAATCATATATACATGTTTCCGATTGCGTTGATGCGATTTTATATTCAATTGAAAAAAGCAATGACATGGTCAATATCTTCAATATCGGTTCAAACGATACTATTAACGCAACAGAGATTGGAAAGATCGTAGTCGAAGAAATGGGCTTAAAAAATGTAAAATTCAATTATACGGGTGGAAAACGTGGCTGGAAAGGTGATGTCCCGAGGATGATGCTATCAATTGAAAAACTGCGAAAACTGGGCTGGGAGCCGTCCTATAATTCCAGGAAAAGCGTAGTTGGAACTACCCGGAGTTTATTAAAAGATGAATGAATTAACCTGCCCAAAATGCGGCAAAAAAACCGACGTTTTTTATGCCAATGTCTGCGCGGACTGCTACATCGGAAGTAAAAAATTAATAGTGTGCCCGATGGTTGTTTATTCAAGGATATGTCCCACATGCGGTTCGTTATTCAGGAAAGGAAAGTGGGTTTCCAGGGATGATGAGATCGAAGCCATTTTTGAATGCGTAAAAGAAGCGCTGGAACTGGATAGGCAGGCAAAGAACCTTGATCTGATATTGACACATAAAAAACTTGACTATTCAAGGTATGGAGTTCATGTGGAAGCCAAAGCCCGTATCGATGGGCTGGATATAAATGCCGCGCAGGATACCGAGGTCAGGATAAGCTGGGAAACATGCGAGACATGCAGCAGGATATCGGGGGGTTATTTTGAAGGTATTGTCCAGATAAGAGCCGATAAAAGGATCCCGACTGAGGAGGAATTGAAAGAATGCAGCAGCATCGCGGAAGAAACCGCCGCCCGCTCCCGGGAAAAGGGGGACAGGCTAGCTTTTATAGCAAAAACACAGGAACTTCCTGAAGGAATTGATATTTATG
>JAPMTX010000038.1 GCA_026552855.1 Candidatus Methanoperedens sp.
CGGTTCTATTCTCTTCCAGAATTCGTCAGATATCTCGTAGTCGTGTCCGATTTTTCGTGTTGTCATTACTCCACATTACCCTACATCGCGATTCTTATATTTTTCGGATAGGCACTTAAAACGTGAAAACAGATATGTATTCCCTCAACATTACAGAAACCCCTTCACTTTCGCCCCGCTCCCGCAACAATTTTTAACCAATAGCGCCTTTTAAGTCCCAATGAATTTCATCCATGCGAGCGATTTTCACCTGGGCTATGCCCAGTACGGGCTTTTCGAGCGCTTCCGCGATTATGCCCGCGCTTTTAATTCTGTCGTTCAGTACGCCATTGACCACAGGGCGGAGTTCATCCTTATCTCAGGCGACCTTTTCCACAAGCGCAACATAAACGCGCCCACGTATGAACAGGCATACCGCGTGCTCTCGGAACTGAAAGCGAAAAGCCCGGATACGCAGGTTTACGCCATCGAGGGGAACCACGATTTTCCATTCCACCAGGACGGCAGAGGCTGGCTTGAGGTACTCAGTTCCCAGGGGCTGCTCAGGCTCATCAGGCTGAAAGAAGCGAACGGCGTCAAGCTCATGGGGGACTTTGTTGAACTGGACAGCGCCCGCATATTCGGCGTGAGATACCTCGGCTCGAACACTGTCTCCGTAATTCCCCAGATAGCAGAAGAGATTAAAAAAATAAATGCCGCCTGCGGGGAAAAATACACTATCCTGATGATGCATTTCGGCATGGCAGGGCAGATGCGGCAGGAGATCCCCGGTGAGATACATTACAATTCCCTTTTGCCACTGAAAGAAGCCGTGAATTACCTCGCGCTCGGGCATTACCACATGAATTACGAACTTGACGGCTGGGTATTCAATCCTGGAAGCGTTGAAATGATGGCGATGAACGAGTACGACCTGCCCAAAGGCTTCTACCATGTAAGGGACAGCGGCACGAAACTTGTGACCCCGGTAACCCGCCCTGTGAGGCGCATCAAGCTCGACATAAGCAGCATAGCCACACCCGGGGAATTGTATGCGAATGTAAGCTCCAGGCTGGACAGGGAACCGCCAGCCCCATCGGACCCGCTGGTCGAACTTTTGCTCTACGGCAACATGAACTTCCCGAAATCTGAAGTAAGCCTGGACAGGATAAAAGACATGCTTTCGGAGAAGTTCAAACCGCTCTGGAAGGACGTTAAGATACTGGGCAGCAGTTCACAATACATGCTCAACGAGGGGGACGTGCGCGGGCTGACGCGCGAGGAGATTGAGCTTCGCGTTTTTTCTGATAGGATAAAGCTTGACGGGAGATACAGGGACCATGTGGAAGAAATGGTGAAGACCATGGTCGAAGTCAAAAGGATGGCAGCGGCTGGGGTTGAAGAAAGCGCAATCCAGAAGGAACTGAGGTGGTGCTTTGAAAAAATAAAAAGCTCGCAGGATACCGGCAAAACCGATGAAAAAGCACCTCCGCAAAACACGCAGAAAACCCTTCTTTCGCGCATGGAGGATGCGTAAATGCTTATCAAATCCGTGGAATTGAAGAATATCAAATCGTACCGCCACGAGACGATTAAATTCCAGGAAGGTATAAACGGCATCTGCGGACAGAACGGACATGGGAAGAGCACCATCCTTGAAGCTATCGGCTATGCACTTTTCGATTTCCCTCCCTATAAAAAGATAGAGGATTTCCGGAGGCACGGCGAAAAATCCGGCTACATCGCCGTGACCGTAGAAGGGAAGGACGAAATCGAGTATACGATATACAGGAAACTGGGCGGAAGCGACTACTACGTAAAAACACCGGTCAATGAGATCAAAGGCAAAAAAGACGTCACATACTGGATAGCATCCAATCTCCTGTATAACGTAAAATCCCAGGAGGATATACCCTCTATCTTTGAGAACGCCGTTGGGGTTCCACAGGGCACATTTACGACAGCGTTCCTCCTGAACCCTGAGCCAAGAAAGAAGATCTTTGATAATATCCTGAGGGTGGAGGAATATAAGGCTGCATACACCAACCTGCGCGAGGTCATAACTGCCATTGAGAGGGCGATAGATTCGATGGACAGGGAGCTGATACCTCTGCGTACCCGTACAGAGAGGTATCCTGAACTGAAAAAAGAAAAAGAAGCCCTGCAAATTGAGATCGATGAGCTAAAAACAGGGATAAAAGAAATAAATGCAAAGATCTTGTCCCTGACCAGAAAGAAAGAGGAACTGGCAGGCAAAAAAACTCAACTGGATGCTCTCTCTTCGCAGATATCCAGCGAGCGCGTCCGCCTTGAGGGGATGACAAAACAGCTTGAAAGGGCAAATTCGGATCTAAAGAGCGCTGAGTCAGCCCGGAAGATCGTAAACGAACTGCTTCCTGCCGAGGAATCGTATAAGAAACAGAACCTTGCACTCCGGGAATTGAACGGCGACCGCGTGAAGAGGGATAAATTAAAAGAGGATATCGTCAGACTCGATTCTGATATTAGAAGTCTATCAGATAAACTTGAGCGCGTATCAAAACTATCTGCTGAGAACAGGGAACTTGAGGAAAAAAAGAAACAGTTGATCCCGGCAGTTGAGAAACAAAAAGCCCTGGAGGAGGAGATACAGAATCTCGCATCTTTCATAGATTCCCTCACCCATCTTGGTTTTGAGCTAAAACAGGAAACCGAAAAGGAAATGCGCGCCAATCTGCTCCTCCTGGAGATCCAGAAGCTTGAAAAAAACGTCGCGTCCCTTTCTCCGCTTGTTGAGAAGCAGACCAAGCTTGAGAACAGACAGCAGGAGCTGCATAAGCGCCACGCTTCGGCAAAATCAATGCTTGAAAAAACCCGCAGCAGCATGAAACTTGCAGGGACACAGGGGTTATGTCCGGTCTTCAATGGTATAAAATGTACCTCGGTCACAGATTTTGCCGGGTATTTTAAAGACGAGATAAACGCACAAACAAGAGCGCTGGGAGAAATTGAGGAACAGTTAGATCACATATCTAAGGAACTCTCAGAGCTTAAAAATCCCAGGAAAAACCGCGACGATACGGCTGCGATCATTGAATCCAAAAAGAAGGACCTTGATGCTTATAAAGACGTTTCTGGCAGGGTCAGTTCATGCAGAGCAAAACTCGAAAAGCTTGCATCAACATATCCATCGCTCAAAGTAGGGGTTCTGACAGGAAGCGAGGAAGAACGGAAAACGTTCCTATTGAGCCTGCAGTCCAGAAAGGCAGACCTCAAGGCGCTGAATTCACCGGATAAAGAGTTTGAGAAACTGAACGATGCCGCTGGGAAAAACCTTAAGGAACTAAAGACCCTTGAGCACGTTCCTGCGTCTCTTGGCTCATGCAAACATCAGCGGGAGGAACTTGCTTCCAGATATTTGACCTTCGCCGGGCTTGATGAGAAGATATCATCCATGCAGGAGATGATCACAAAGCTTGAGCCTGAGCATAACAGGTATTTACAGGCTCTTCCCCTGGCTATGAAGATCGATGAATACGCACAGGAATGCAGAAAGCTTAAAGAAAGCATGGCATCGATCAACTCTGCTTTAAGCGAATACGCGCGAAAGCATGAAGCGCTTTTATCGGAATTCAGCGAGCCGCTTCTTAATGATACCGTCTCTCAACTCGAGCAACTTGGGAAAACTGCAACCTGCAAGGCTGAGACCGTGAAGGGGAAAAATAAGAGTATGGAAAAGCTCGCCCGTGAAATTGCAGGCATGGAATCAGAGCTTTTAAAAATAAATGATATCGAGAAAAAGATAGAAAATGAGAGGCAGTTCTTATCTTTTTCAAATTTCATGCGCGATACCATTAAGAACTCCTCCGAGTACATCGCCAATGAGTTCATAGGGGAAATAAGCCAGGAAGCGAGCAATATCTACTGCGAGATAATGGATGATTATACCTGCGGGCTTAAATGGCAAAATGATTACGATATCGAGATAGAATCCGAAGGTGAGACTAAATCGTTCAGGCAATTGAGCGGCGGGGAACGCATGGGCGCTGCACTGGCTGTGCGCCTTGCACTTTTAAAGGCGCTATCAAGCTGCGATTTCATATTCCTGGACGAACCCACGCAGAACATGGACGAGGTAAGGCGGGAAAAACTTTCGCAGGAGATCATGAAAATCCGGGGATTCAAACAGGTGTTCGTGATATCCCACGACGACACGTTCAACGAAAAATACACAAATGTAGTGAGAATAGAGAAAAACGACGGTGAAAGCAGGGTTGTACAATGCTCGACCTGAAAAACATCTCCCTTCAGTTCGATGCAAAGCTTGATGCAATAAAATCATACGATGCCGAGAGGTCTGAACTGGCGCAGGAGTACAGAAAGGAGCTTGAACGAATCAGGGTCATCGACCTTTCACTCAACGGGAAGCTTCAGCCATACAGCGGCGCAAAGCTGCTTGAGCCGGGAAAGCTCATCCATCCGTTCCATTTTAACTGGCAGAACAGGCATGAGGCACTTGAATGGGTGGATTCTGTGCTCTCAGGTGTTGCTGTAGGTGCTGTGGACGGGAGCCAGATATATTCGGATAAAAATTACGAGATACCTCTGGCTGTCATCCAGACGTCGCGCATATTTAACAGGCATACCTCAGATTGCAACTATAGCCAGGAAACAGAGGCTGCAATCATCACTCCTGATGAGTTTGAGAGAGCCAGCGTGTATTCCTTCGGCAGCGAGTACATTGATGCGCGGCGCTTTGCTGCTGAGTGCGATAGCATTGTACGGCTCATGAAACAGCACGAGAAGCTCTACGTCCTGCTTGACGGGGCGCTCATCCTCTCTCATATAAATATGCTGAACAGGAATATCAGGTCAATCTATACCGACGCCGTCGGAGGGCTTCTTGAAGCCTCGGAAAAAACAGAGAACCCTGTTATCGGTTTCATCGATACGACCATGCCGCGCGATATTACCCTGATGATGCATTATCTTCTTGGGCTAAAAAAGAGCAAACTCTCTGATACTCATCTTTTCTCAAACCTTCTGTGGGGCGAACGAACAGCATCTTTCCTCTGCGACAGGGACGACAGGAGGGGAGAGGACTCAAGATCTGTACTTGATTACTACGGGAAGCTCAGGGATGGCGTGGCGTTCTTTTATATGAGGGTGAGCAATGCTCTCCCGGCGCGCGTGGAATTCCCGGCATGGGCGCTTGAGAAAGGGCTGGTCGATAAGCTTGCGGATATCATCCGGGCGGAATGCGTGATAAGGGGGAATTACCCCGATATCCTGATACGGGCGCACGATGCCGCTCTGATACGGATGAATGAGCATGCGCTCTTTTACGGTATGCTTGATAATTTCTGCAAAACTCACGGGATAAAGATAAATAAGAGTGCCAAGCATTTTCATAAAATAATGAACAGTAAATAACGTAGAAAATAACGAGAGGAGGATATGATGGTACTAGGAGACGTGATCAGGGTGGATGATGTGAACACCTATGCGGTGAAAATACCGCCCGACGCGCAGAAGGAATGCATCGGCAGGCTTGTGAAAATAAAAAGGAACGACGGGATTATAGTGGGCGTCATAAAGAACATCACGCATACGATACGCGAAGAGCTTATCCCCTATATTGAGCCGGATATGCAGCCAAAATATGCTCCCTTCAACGAGGATTTCAGGAACAGCTACTACATCGTCCACGGGCTTGGCACGATCCGCAGCGGAATTGTGAAGTACAGCATAGATTCGCCGCCCGATATAGGAGATGACCTTCTTCCGCTGTCACGGGACGAGGTAAAAGAGTTCCACACTGCAGGTGGTAAGCCCAGCATCGCCTATTTCCAGGCGAACAGAGACATGCTTGACAGGGCGGTTCTTCTCGGTATTATTGAACAGGTCGAGGGCTGCTACCCTGAATGCTGCGCAATGCTGAAACTGGTGCGGAAATACATCGAGAGGGGCACATGATAGGTACAGTCCAGTCATCGGGTGAGGATGGCTTTACGTTCATCTCGCATGAGCGCATCCCCAGGGGGGTATTCGTATATTATACAGACGCAGGAAAAAAGGTCCTGTGCCGGGTAAAATGCGGCGAGCCGCTGAAGCAGTACCCTCAGGAGTTCCTGATGGATATGAACATAGGAGCCGAGGAGGTATCCGGATTCTACGGTCTTGACCCTGCGGATTTCAAGTATTATTCTTATTCTGCAGATGTGGTAGGTTATTTCGAGGCTGCACTGGGTGAGTTCATAAATCCCAGGACTAACCCGGTAAGCGGAGAGAGGATAGAATATGCAGGACAGGATATCCTCAAGGACATAAGCAAGGCAGGAAAAGGCGAAAGGGGCTCAGCCTTCGTAGGCACTGTTCTTGGAAGCGAGGCTGATGTAGTAATATCGGTAAAGGATGCGGTAAGCCAGCACGTCTCCGTCATCGCTTCCACGGGCGCGGGGAAATCATATACCGTGGGCGTACTTGTCGAGGAGCTGCTGAAACCCTATAATATGGCGCCAGTCCTAGTATTTGACCCCCACGGCGAATACTCTACGCTCGCCGGAATATCGAACATGCCTGAATTCATCACGCCCTCCTACCGCCCCAGGGTCAGGATCGTGAAACCTGAGAACATAAAGATAAGAATAAGCGATCTTCTGGTCGGCGATTTTATCAGCATTATGGACGACGGCACCATGTCAGATAAAATGAAGACGCTATTCCGGTCTGCATACCATAACCTCAGGAACAATACAAAGAAGCCGTTCACGCGCAATGAACTGAAGCTGGAGATAGAGGCGCTGCGCGATTCGAATAACGAATCCACGATAGAAGGGATAAAATGGAGGTTCGGGAAATTATCAGCCCCGATATTTGACGATTTCCAGACCATTCCCCTTTCTGATTATTTCAGGGTCGGGCAGCTTACCATCATGGACGTTTCAGGTATCGAGGAGACATACCAGCAGTTGATCGCTTCTGTGATGCTGCGCCGTCTGTTCGATGCAAAGATGGGGACAGAGAACAACAAATACAACGAATCGCATGCGGATAAGTTCCTGCCCTACCCCGTGTTCGTGATTATCGAGGAGGCGCACAGGTTCGCGCCCCACAGCGGCGAGGCTAAATCAAAGGGCATACTGAAGACCATACTTTCGGAGGGCAGGAAGTTCGGGATAGGGATATGCCTTGTCTCCCAGAGACCGAGCAAGCTGGATGCTGACTCGCTCTCCCAGTGCATGACGCAGATAACGATGCGGATAATCAACCCCGCAGACCAGCAGCAGATAGCGCAGAGCATCGAGACCGCAAGCAGAGATTTAATATCGGAGCTGCCTTCGCTGGCGAAAGGTCAGGCTATAATCTCAGGCGTGGCTGTGAATACTCCCGCTCTTGTGAGAATACGCAGGAGGCTTACGAGCGATGCGAAAGGCAGGAGCAAGGATGCGCCCGCGCTGTGGAAGGCGCAGAGGGAGTACGAGGAGAAGCATGAGAAGCCTGATGTGAGGGCTGATGAGGAGATGGATATCGGGGTGTAAAGGCTTTTGTTGAAACTATCTTGTATTATTCAGTTTTCTCTACCTTCTTCTTAAGGTCATTCGCAGCGACCAATACCGGGTCCCATACCGTAGAAAAAGGTGGCGCATAGCTCAGGTCGAGGCTTGCCATTTCCCCTCCTGTCATTCCGGCAGTTATAGCAGTTGCAATAATATCTATTCTCTTCGGGACACCCTCCTTACCAGCCGCCTCTGCGCCGAGGAGCCTGCCTGTACTCTTTTCCGCGATCAATTTTATCCATATCCTGCTGGCTCCTGGATAATAATGTGCCCTTGTGACAGACTCGATCATGCTGGAGATATGATCCAAACCTTCCCTGACAGTCTCTTTCTCTGTAAGCCCTGTCCTTGCGACCTGAAGATCAAAGACCTTGAAGGTGGATGTACCGACGATACCCTGGAACGATGCAGCTCCGCCTGCCATATTCGTTCCCGCTACCCTGCCCGTCTTGTTGGCTGTAGTTCCCAGGGGTGCATAGACCGGTCTCTCAAGAAGCCGGTTATATGCCACTGCACAGTCCCCTGCAGCGTAGATGCCTGGAACATTGGTCTCCATCTGCTGGTTCACCATGATAGCATTCCTGTGGTTTTCGGTCTTAATTCCTGCCTCTTTTGCTATCTCGGAGTTCGGTCTTACGCCCGTAGCCACGAGCACCATATCAACATCTATGGATTCACCAGTCCTCAGAATAACCCTTCTTACATAACCGTTTTCGCCTGTGAACTCCCCTGCCTGCGCGGATTTAAGGAGCGTGACGCCGTTCTTTTTAAGCTCATCTTCCACCACTTTACATATCTCGTCGTCCATGGTTCCCAGGATACTGTTCCTCCTTGCAAGCATCGTGACCTCAATCCCCAATTTCGAGAACGCTTCAGCCATCTCAATCCCGATATAGCCTGCACCAACGATAACGGCTTTCCGGGGAGCTCTCTGCCTGATGAACTCTTTTGCCTTAATCCCGTCGGGAAGCAGGCGCATCGTAAATATCCCTTCCAGGTCGATCCCTTTGATGGGCGGCACGAACGCCCTTGCGCCTGTTGAGATCAGGAGTTTATCATAACTGTATTCGCTCTCTTCCCCGGTCTTCAGGTCCTTAACAAGGACCGAATGTTTATCCGGGTGTATAGCAGTCGCTTCGTGGAACAGGAACACATCGATGTTCCTTTTCTCCTTAAAGAACCTGGCATCGTAGACTACAAGGTCATCAGGCGATTTTACCATGCCTGATATATAGTAGGGCAGTCCGCATGAGCCGTAAGAGACGTAGCCGCTTTTCTCGAATACGAATATCTCAATATCGGGTCTAAGCCTCCGCGCCTTGCTTGCCGCACTCATCCCGGCAGCAACGCCGCCGATAATTACGATACGCTCACCAGACGGTTCTGATTTTAATACCATAACAGCCCCCATTAAACATGGTATTATCTTCGGACTTTAAGAACTTTCTCTTGGTCAAAAATAAGAAAAAGCGGATTATATCCCGCTTATCCCGTACGATTCCAGTATAACTTCCCCGTTCAGGTGACCTGTGTGATACGTCTTTCCTGTCTCAAGGTCGTTCACCGTTATCTCGGCTGGCGCAAAAACGTTGGCGTCGATCTTGAAGAAGTCGTACCCCGCATCCTTAAAAGTCCTGTAGAACGGTTTGCCGTAGTCCTTGGACGTGGATGACGGCACCTGTTTGAACTTCTCCTCGTCCATTCCCCTCACGGTCAGGAACACTGAGCCGTAGTATATCACGCTGTCGTTGGTGCTGCCCATGGCTTTCAGGTCGTCCTTGACCACAGGCGCGATCGGGGCGGTTCCTGTACCACTGATTATTTTAGTGGTATCGTATCCCAGTTCGTTAAGCTTGAATATCGCCGTCTCGACCACGCGTCCAGAGACCTGCACTGAGCCCACGATGCTTGCTGTGGGCGCGACCAGTGCTATCACGTTGGAAGGTTCCACATGGCTCGCCTCGGCTATGGTCTCCATGACCTTCTCGTCAGGGAGCTGGTTTGATTCAAGGGCGATAACTGCGTAATTGTAATCGTCTTCGTATTTGATCCGCTCATACGTCTTCTTCGGTTTGAGCGCAAGCGCCCTTGCAGGACCTGAGCCCATTGCGAAGTACTTGTCAACGCTTATCCTCCACCCCGCCTTCTGGGCGCCAAGGCAGGATATCGCTGGATGATCGGTGGTAACGTCTATAAAAGCAAGAGGAATCTCATTTACTTTGTGCACTGTGGTCGAGCTTGCCCCGAACCCTCCCATGCAGATGTCAGTGAACATGAGACCCGCCTCATATCCCCCGTCCACGTTTATCCCGCAGTCTATGACCTTGGAACCGTTTTTTAACTCGATAGTTTTAACCTTCAACTCCTCGGACCAGTCCATCATTTCTTCCGCTATTTCCATTGCTTTTTCATTGACACTTAGCAAAATAAATCACCACACATGGCGCATAGTAGGCAAGATACATTTATAAGGGTTTTGAAATTGCTCTGCCCTTGTGTACGCCCGGATGTATTATGTTGAATATCCGTTAACCTTTAATCCAATGCCCCCAAGAATAGATGCATAAAAATAGTGCTATCGAAGGAGCACATTAATAGTCCCCGAAATACGGGGTCTTCGGAGCAGCAGTTATGAAATACCCTCCCACCAACCTTATTCAGGCTGTCGGTCTTGCCGATGCATGGGCGCAGGCTGTGAATTTTGTGATAAGACACGGCATGGAGATAAAAACGGAGTACGGTCCGATGTCAAAGGACATATGCTCGGTCATCGAGATCCGGGAACCTTACCTTGAGCCGATGCTGCACCCTCAATTCCCCACGAAGGAAATGCATGTAAAAGAGTACCTGAAGCAGTGGGAAAGGGGATACGACTGGAAGAAGCAGGGGTTTGAATACAACTATATGGACCGCCTGATTAACTACCCATCGCGCAACAGCGACGTTGACCAGCTAAAAGCGATAAGAGAGCTTCTACCGCAGGGCGTCTCGCGGCGGAGACAGGCTATAACGTGGATACCAGAGCGCGACCTTTTCGTAAAGGAAGACCAGCCCTGCCTCCAGAGGCTCTGGGTCCGCCCCCTGGAGGGGGGAAATGCCGAAATGCACTGCATGTGGCGCTCGCGCGACTTATTTGCGGCATGGAACAGCAATATGATAGGTCTGCTCACGATGATAAAAAGGGAAGTGCTTGAACCCAACAGCCTGAAGCTCGTTAAGGTCGTGGATTTCTGCAACTCGCTGCACATCTATGAAGCGGACTGGGAAGCTGCCTCTCTGGTGAAGCCGCTCCCGAAAAGCCCGCAGATGATGAGATACTAAGCGATGTAGCTTGCGCTTGACCTGTCAAAGCCGTACACGATCTCAAGCTTCGTATCATCGGCTTTCCATGCGGCATCGGGATATACCAGGTTCTTGAAGAATAGCGTAGCATCCTGAGCAAGCCGGGTCGCGGGATGTTCCTCTCCAAAGATGTCCCTGCAAATATCGTAAACCTGTCTTCTCACCGTGCCCTCGTCAAGGTATCCCAGCGAGTGCAAATACTCGTGCAGCATGACGTGGAAGGTGTACGGCTTGTAGAGCCGCGGGTCTGTCTCCCTTATCCTGTCCAGGGGAACCTTGTTCATCACAATGATATTGGAACCCACAGGATAGAAAGCGCCCAGGAAGCCCTGCGGGTTATTGCCGAGGTTCGCTAATCCCAGCATGAGCCCTCCGCGGCTTGTCCCCATGTTCTCCTGTACTGCAGCCTTTACTACCTCAAAGATATCAGCCAGCGTCCTTGCATTGTCAAGTCGGGTATGAAAGTCTTTTTTCATGTTTTTGTTTTTTATCTCCATTTCTTCGTTTTCACCAATTATTCGTTATATTACGAACATACGTATATCGACAGTTCTTAAGTACTTTTCGGTAAAACATTTGTATTAAGCGCGACTATTATAGAAATAATGTGGAGTGTAATCCAGGAAAAATTCAAGAACCACCCTGCACAGGAAAAAGTTATCAGGCTGCTTTTAGAAAGAGGCTTCCAGATAAACGAGATGGGCAGAGTGGTCTCAGGCAGTATCGAAATAGCGCACACGCAGATCGCAAATGAGATCGGTGTGGATAGAAGGGTAGTGGATGCCACATGCGAGACCATCCTTGCGGACAGGCAGCTTGTGGCGATATTCAGGAACGTCCGCACCATCCCCTTCCTGAGGGACGTGGCGCCGTACCTCGGTCTTGGCGTGATAGTGATCCAGCCGGACAACGCGGCGCGAAAAGGTCTTCTCGGTGCTGTGGCGACGGCTGTGGCTGAGTACGGTATCGTTATCAGGCAGGCTGTATCTGATGACCCGTACCTCACCGAGAACCCGATGCTCACGATAATCACTGAGGGCAGGGTGAGCGGGGAGCTTGTGGAGACGCTTACCAGGATAAAAGGAGTGAAGAGCGTTACTGTGTATTAACGGTATAACTGTATATTAGTGTATGATCAGGCATTCTCAAGCATTGTGAACCCGTAGAAAAGCCTTTTCTCATGGTCGTTCAACCCGTCCAGGTTGTCTTTCTCTATCGTTACTCCGTTTGCGGCTACCAGGTTCCCTTCAACCTTTGCTGTCTCATGCACCACTATCGAGTCAGCGGTTATTTTGCCGAGGACCCTGCAGTTCCTCCCCACCTTCACTTTTTCCCTGGAGTCAAGGCTTCCATGTATGGTGCAGCCCGCACCTGTGGTTATGCTGCCCGTGGTGCGGATGCTGCCGAACAACGTTACGTGTTTCCCCACGGATGCAGAGCGGGCGCGGATATTGCCGAGCAGGCGGCAGTGGCTCCCGATCACGGCGCGCGAAGTGGTCTTTATGGCTTCAAGACTGATCTTTGTCCTGTTCGGCACGGACATAAGCCTGTTCTGGGGCGCATCATCTGAGAACAGCTCCTCAAGCGCCTTCTCCACCTCCTCCTCGTTGCCCAGGCGCAGCAGTGCCATCATGTAAAAGAATATGAACATAACCACTGGCAGGGGATTGCGGATGACAATCCATCCTTTCACCTCGTAGCCGCCGCTTATCTTCACGTTGTTCCCCACGTCGAGGTTGCCTGCGGTATAGAGCTTTCCTATTATATTGACGAACTCGCCCAGGTATGCATCGGTCTTTGTCCTCACGTCCCCTGTGATCTCAGACCACATATCTATCCGCACCTCGTCCTCGCAGAGTATGCTGCCGTTGATTTTAACGTGCTCCCCCGCGACCACGGTTCTGGCAATGACACCGTAGCCCAGCTCTGCATAATTCCCTATCAGAGCGTCACCGTCCACTATAATAGAGTGCTCCTCCATGACCGTGTAGTCCGGTATTATCAGTCCCTTCAGTTCGGCGATAGCAAAGTCTCCATCCTCCAATATAGCTTCAGGGTATGATAAATCTTAATATCAACCAGACAGAATTAGCGGTCATGTGCGAACTGAAGGTAATACTCAAAGGGAAAACCATAATGGAAGATGTCGTGCGTATAACTGCTGACAGGGATTCCATCAAACTGTACGGCATGCTGGGCGATACCATGACCATCTCTGGCAGGATAAGGGATATTAATATAACAAAACAGGAAGCTATAATAGACTGATAGCTAATTTGGATGATGGGAGAATAGCAAGATGAAAGCGAAGGTAGCAATAAACGGTTACGGAACCATAGGAAAACGCGTGGCAGACGCGGTGGCTGCCCAGGACGACATGGAAATAGCCGGTGTTGTGAAGACAAGACCGAGTTTTGAAGCTAAAATCGCGCTTGAGAAAGGATACGCGCTGTACGCAGCCGCAGAAGAGAACGTAGAGGAGTTCAGGAAATCAAAAATAGAGGTCAGCGGCACGCTTGAAGACTTGCTGGATAAGGCTGATATCGTTGTAGATGCCACACCCGGGGACACGGGAGAGGAATACAAGAAGCTCTACGGGAAGCACGGTGTCAGGGCTATCTGGCAGGGCGGTGAAGAGCACGAACTGACAGGTTTTTCATTTAATTCAGAGGCAAATTACAGGGACGCGCTCGGCAGGGATTTTGCCAGGGTGGTCTCATGCAATACGACCGGGCTTGTAAGAGTATTATATGCCCTTGATACAGCGTACGGAATCAGAAAAGCCAGGGTGACGCTGATGAGGCGGGCGGCAGACCCGAACGACATAAAGACAGGACCCATAAACGCCCTTGTCCCAGATCCTATCAAACTCCCCTCTCATCACGGTACTGATGTGAACTCCATACTCCCTCATATTGATATTACGACAATGGCTGTAAAGACATCGACCACGCTCATGCATCTCCATGCGCTGAACGTGGAGTTAAATGAGACCTGCAGCGAGGATGATATAATACAGCTTTTCGCGAGCAGACCGCGCATCAGGCTCGTGAGCAGCAAGGACAGGATAAAATCAACTGCTGAAGCCATGGAATTCGCCAAAGACATAGGAAGACCCAGGGGCGACATGTGGGAGAACGTAGTATGGAAGGATTCCATCGCGATCAATAAAGGAGAACTCTACTTCTTCCAGGCGATACACCAGGAATCAGATGTCGTCCCTGAGAACGTGGATGCCATAAGGGCGCTGACAGGGATAGAAAAGGACGGGGCAAACTCTATAAAGAAAACTAATAGAGCGCTCGGGATAACTTCATAAATATTGAGTAACATTTATCATGTTTAGCATATAATTTAGACATATGGGAAAAGTATTATCTATCGGGATTCTCATCGTTCTGCTCACTGTTGCTAGCGCTGCTGCTGTCTCTGTAGAGAACCTGACCAGGCTGAATATAACCCAAGCAGACCTCTGGGATATAGTTCTCAGCCCTGATGGAAAGCAGCTTGCCTATGTTGCATACGATAGCGCGTATAACCAGCAGATATTTGAGATAAATACAGACGGTACAGGGGTTAAAAAGATTACCAATGATACCTTAAAAAAATGGGGACTTGCATGGGGACCGGATAAGATCGCTTACACCTCGTTCGGAAAAGACGGGCTTGAGAAGATATTCATCATAAACCCCGACGGCACGGACAACAAACAGCTCATTCTCGATAATACAAGGCAGGGGAATGCTGCTGAGGACAAGCCTCCTGTATGGTCAGGCCCGTCATGGAGCCCTGATGGTAAGTCGCTGGTATACACATCTCTTGATGAGAAAATGGACCCGAAGTTGTACATGGTCAATGCGGACGGCACCGGAAAAAGACCTGTGTTTAACGATACATTCAAGCAGTGGAGCCCTTCGATAAGCCCTGACGGGAAGAACATCGTATACGTATCTTACAACAACATATTCAAGGAAGAGCTCTTCATAGTGGATATTGCAGGGACATCGAGAAGACAGCTGACCTTTGACGAGATCAAAAAGAACTACCCTGTCTGGGGACCTGACGGGGCGATAGCATATGTTTCTTACGAGAACGTGACGTCGTCCGGCGAAAAGATATTCGCTATCAACCAGGATGGAACTGACAGGAGGCTATTCGTTGATGGCGACTACAAGCAGCGAAGCCCGACCTTCAGCCTCGACGGCAGCAGGTTCGCATATGCTGCCATAGATAGCGCAGGCAAGGTCAAAATCGCAGTGGGAGACGTAGCAGGCGTAACACCGACAGCAACAGCAGAAAAGACCCCGGCTGGAACAACGCCGGCTGAGGTAACTTCGACCCCAACTGCTGTGAAAACCACTCATGCTGCTCCGACTGCCACCGAAACACCTGAAGGAATGGGAGGTTCACTGTGGACCATGTTCCTCATCCTCGCCGTAATTGTTATAGTACTGCTTGCACTTCTGCTGATTACGAATGTTTTCTCTAAAAAGTGATCAGTCCACTTTGAACGGCAGCAGTCCTCTCTTTTTAACCCACCAGTAAGCAGCCCATGTGGCGACTACCGTGGATACAAAGAGAAGAACAGAGTACCATTCCCTGTCCTCAGGTCCGAGTGCAAAAGCTGAGTTGCCGAGTATAGTTGCAAGGGTGTTCGGAACAAGCACAGCAGTACCCAGTATGGTGAGCCAGGTCATGGCAGAAGCAAGCCTGTTGTTCAGTATCTGGAGCTGGTTATTGTAGATGCTCTGGAGCACCTCAAGACCTGAAGCAAGCACCTCTGACATGTGTTCGCTAAGCGATATATGGCGGTTGACATCATCTGAGAGAATTCCTATGCGCGCCAGCAGCTTGGGGTTGTCGGTAATAAGTTCTGCATCGCCGTGGCGCAGCGAGTTGATAACGTCGAGGGTAGCCCACAGCGTATCCAGGTAGCTTATGAGGGCATGTTTCATGTTGTGTATCTCAGGGGCTATCAATCCCCTCGGCGCCATGGGGTCAAGCAGGTTCTTGCTGAGCTCATCCCCCTGCGCCTCAAGCTCTCTTAAATGCTCGAAATTATTATTGTTGTTCTCATCGATTATCCTTGTGAGGATTATCGAGAGTTTGTCCTGCTCTATGAGGTTGGGTTTGATTTTCCGCATGAAGGCATCAGCATAGCGGGAGAAGCGGATAAGGCGGTTCACGTTCGCCTCGTGGATAGTGAGGATGAGGTCTTTCCTTATGAGGATCAATATCGGGCTTATGAGGACATCGAACTTCTTCACAGCCACGGCAGGGAGCTTCAGCCCAAGCTCGGTATCACGATCCTCGTAGGCGGAAAGATAACTTGAAAAAAGCGTAGGAACAAGTGAAGAGCTAAAACCCAGAGACATTGCGATCATATCGGCATCTTTCTTTATATCCTCCACAGGGAAGTTCAGCCAAGCTATGGATGACCCTTTCAGGAACGGTATGAACTCGTGAGGACTATCGGCTGTAAGCTTCAACGGTTTCCCCCCCGATACAGGCAGCGCAACGCAGAAGGCGCGTTTGCCGTTGGACTGAGACAGAATAGTATTATTCAGTTCCTTTTTCTCCTCGGTAATTACTATAACTCCGGCTGCTTCCTCAGTCATACTTTCCTCTCTGGCTCGGAGTTAGTAGGAGTACTTCTGGTATTAATCCTTTTCTGTAATATATTTTTAAGGAACGCGGTATATCAGGAATATTGATGATATACTTTTTCGAGTTTTTCTGATGCTTCACCGAGCTTTTTGCGGATCTGCCCTATCTCTTTCCCGGTATCTGCCAGCTTTTTCTTCATAGCTGCCGCCTGGCGCCCTGTTTCCTCAGGAGCAGGACCGCCTCTTACGTTTCGTCTCCTTATGTTCCCCATGGGGTCAAGGGCTTCCCTTATGTTCTCTTCAGAGAGACCCCTGTCGCTCAGCCTTTCATGCAGGATGCCCAGCGAGAACTCGTCCATGTCCTGCAGGGTTGGTGTTGTTCCAGCCTTTGCACATGCGCCCACTATGTGGTGAGCCGTCCTGAAAGGTATGCCTGTAACGCGGACGATAGTATCTGCAAGCTCGGTAGCGGTCATGAACCCTTTGTCCGATGCGCTCTCCATATTTTCTTTTTTGATCTTGGCTGTCCTTACCATACCTTCAGCCATGCGCACCGCAGCCCTGGTGGCATCCGTGGCACGCCAGAGATGGGGCGTAGCTTCCTGGAGATCGCGGTTATAGCTGTAGGGAAGAGCCTTGCAAATCGTCAGAACAGCCATCAGGGCGCCGTCAACCGTGCCCGTCTTTGCGCGCGTAAGCTCAGCTATATCCGGGTTCTTCTTCTGTGGCATGATGGATGATGTGGATGCGTACCTGTCGTCCAGTTCGATGAACTCAAATTCAGATGAACTCCATAAGATAAGTTCCTCAGCAAAGCGGCTGAGGTTCGTCATCAGGCAGGCGTAGCATCCCAGGCTTTCTATCATAAAATCGCGCGCACTCACTGCATCCATCGAATTCGGAAGCGCAGAATCGAATCCGAGAAGCTCGGTTGTCCTCTCCCTGTTTATCGGAAAGCCAGTGGAAGCAAACGCAGCAGCACCGAGAGGGTTCTGGTTCGTGCGCTCATAGGCTCCCCTCAGGCGCTCAATATCGCGCAGATAAGCGTTCGCATGCGCCAGAAAGTGATGCGCAAGCGTGGTAGGCTGGGCATGCTGGGTATGCGTATACCCGGGCATCAGGGTCTCGTAATGCTCCGAAGCTTTGCCAAGAAGGGTCGCGACCAGGTCGTGCACCTCTTCCATCAGGTCTATGAGTTCCCCGCGGAGCGTGAGCCTGATGCATGCCGCTACCTCGTCGTTCCTTGAGCGGGCTGAGTGCATCCTGCCGCCCGTATCCTCACCAACAAGCCCTATCAGCCGCGCTTCGAGGGCTATGTGGACATCCTCGTAGGACGTATCCAGTGCAGAGATGCCTTCCTTCTTTATCTTCTCAAGGGCAGAGAGGATGGCTGAGCAGTTGTGAGCACTGATGATACCCTGCTCCTTCAGCATGATGACATGGGCTCTATCCACCTCAATGTCAGCATTGAATATGCGCTTATCGGCTTCCATTGATGATGTGAAATTAGCGATATCCTCATCCGGCTCTACAGACAGCCGCCCTCGTCTCAGTATATTCATATAGTTCCTTTAATTCATGTCAACAGGTATAAATATAGTCTTCTTATCTTCCGAGCATACCCTTCTTTTTAAGGTAAACTACCAAAAGTAGTAGCAATGCTGCCAGTAGCGCACTGACTCCTCTTTTGTTCATATATCAAGACGCGGTGCTGGCTTTATGGATTTTTAAAGCTTTCATGGTTGACTATTGTTTTAATAATTTGTTTTTCATCGATGTTAGATTTTATAATGATGATATAATAACCAGGCAAATAATTCTTTTTTGTTTCTATAAATTCGCTATATATGAGATCATTATTTACAAAAGAAAAGCTATCAATCAACTCAAATTTCTCCGTATTGTTAACCTTAATATCAAAACTTGATTTATTGAACCCATTCGAAATAATTAATGTTCTATATTCCTCAAAAGCTTGTTGAGCTTTTTGTTTATCAGGATAATAGAATGATGCAATGTGTATTCTTTCCTTATATTTGAGAGAAAATTTTTCATTATACCCATGAGGTTCGTAAAATGACCAATCATATTCTTCCCAGGGAGGGTAGACAACTAATTTACCATCAAGTTCATATCCCCTAAAGATCAAAGCGTACATCGGAATCTGTTTCCCTTTAGGACCAATCGAAATTGTGTTGAGTACAAAATTAAGGGAAACGATTGATACGGCAATAAGAACAAAAAAGCTAAGAACTAATATCTTTCTATCGCCAGAATAGAATCTCATGGAAATCAGATACCATACACTTATAATAATTACAAAGGACATTATATAAATACTAAGAGTGAATAAGCCTACTGGAAGTCCTAACTGTAAAAATCTTTCTGCTATATTCATACTTATAAATGTGAATATAAAAAGTAAACCAGTAGAAATTCCCAAGATTATAGAGACGATAAAAAACACAATTTTATTTAACTTCATTTAATTCCTTCTTTTTTATTCTAATTTATACAAACATGTTATTTCCAAGAATTAAATAATTGCTTATATTGCTAAAAAAAGAAGTGCAGTTATGGTGGAACTGCACTTGTGAAAAGGTCTCCAAGTGTATTGCCTATATCAATTATGTGCATACTTTGATCCCACGTATCATGGACATTTGCTAAATGCTGCGGTGGTGATGTTGAATCATAGTATCCTACTCCTGTTACGCTGTGGTCGTCATAAGGTCCACCGTAATCTATCCATATGCTTATTACCATGGGTCTCTGATTATTGATCTCCGAGGTATATACTGGCCACCCTGATGCTTCTGTATAATAATTTGAAGAGCTGAATGAGTATCCGTGGTTAGCTGTAACGGTTCTTATACCATCATCTATATTCCATGGATTGGTTGCGCCTTCCGAAGATGTACCCATAGCGTTAGCAAGTTCGTCAATTAGAGTGTTCCCTGTAGGCAGCGAAGCGTAGCCTCTAGCATCATGCCAGTATCCCAGCACCATTCCTGCGGCAGTTGGTGAACAGCCCCTATACCACAGATAGTAAGGTACACCAGATACAAAGCCGCCAGATGAAGATATATGCACATCTCCCAGTTTATTGTCCTTTATTTTTTGGTCGATTAAATTCCATTGTTCAGCGATTGCTTTTTCTTTTTCGGGGCTCAACTTTGAATTTTTATTCTCTGGAATAACCTTATCCGTTCTCAAGTTAACTATTACTTTGTTGCCATTAGAGTTATACTCAATGCCGTAATCGAAATTACGCAAGAATATGTACCTAAATTCCTGGCTATTATCATTGTATTTTTTGGATAATTCCTTAGCTTTAATTAATAAATCTGCTCTCTTATGAGGTGGCAAACCATCGAAAGCTTCAACCAGCGGCGTATATTTTTTAGTGCCTATCCGAAAAATATAAGAATCGCGATGTAGGGTAATGTGGAGTAATGACAACACGAAAAATCGGACACGACTACGAGATATCTGACGAATTCTGGAAGAGAATAGAACCG
>JAPMTX010000109.1 GCA_026552855.1 Candidatus Methanoperedens sp.
GGAGAGACCTCACGTTTTAGAGTTTTATTTCCTCTTCTGCTGTTTGATAACATGATCAAAGGCATATTGTTCGTATGTGTACTAATAATTTCGGGTATACGGGCTATGACCGACTATATATGCGTTTCAGAGCAATTATTTTCCAGAAATCAGTAAGGTGATGCAATGCCAGTTGTGATATTATAGAATCTATATTGCCTGCTTTATGTTCATAAGTCAGAAATCCTCCATTGCAAAATTCAATATTTTTTATATTTCTTGATTTTGCTTTCATTTCTGCATATCTGAGCATTTCTTTTGAGATATCGACGGCTATGACTTTCGAACAATATTTTGCAGCTTCTAACGCGAATTCTCCTGTTCCTGTTCCAAATTCGACGATTGTATGATCTTTAGAAATATTTATATCTTTCAGGATTCCTTCATTCTCATTTTTAATATCTCTCAGTTTCTGCATGCTGGAATCATAGCTTTGCACTTGTTTGATATCAGTATAATCAATACCAATCTGCTTTGTTTCATCAAATGCCCATTCGTATTTCATTTAGCTTTCACCTTTTCAGTTATTATAAACCTCGCATTTTCGGTACAGGATACATTTAAGCGGTTTTTAACTGCCCGTTTTCCATCCAAACGAACTGGATAGTTACGTTCACGTCTGTTTTCGGTACGGTCCTCTCTCTTGAATATTCTGAATCAAATTCTACTGTTAACTCTTTGTTCGGAAGCAGGTCCACTCCTTCTTTCACCGTTTTCCTGACAACTTTATTATGTGCTGCATCTGTAAATATTACTGTAGCAGTTAAATTTTTAGCAGTTATATCCCCGTCATTCAGGAATGTTCCGTGCACCTTCACGATTTCTATCTCTGTATTATTTTCTGCTGCTCCCTGTGAAATAACAACACTGCTAACAATATGTACCCCTTTAGTTCTTTGCAGAGGGGCAAACCATGCCAGTACAATTATTGCACAAACTACCAGAACTGCCAGTACAATGAAAATCAATTTCTTTCTTGCTATATTTTCCATATATCCATCCCTATTTATAAAATCCGTATACGCCTTACTGCAGTATTGCTTATTAATATTTAAAGCAGATGAACGGCAAAGAGGTTAAAGGGTATATTGAGCCATATCAGGACTCTCCTTTTGGCTGCACGAGGTCGAACTTGTTGCCGTACAGATCCACAAATTGAGCACCGATACCCCAGGGATTATCCATCGGGGCATCAAGGAACCTCACACCTCTGGCTTTCAGCTCTTCGTATGTTCCCTGGCAGTCTTCTATCATAACTACAAAGAGCGAATACCGTCCCCCTGTTTGCCTGCCAACTGCTTTTTGTTCCTCCTCTGTTTCTGCTTTTATCAGGGTAAGACCCGCTTCCGTCTCTCCTTTTGGTACTACAACCAGCCATGGAAATTTCCCATTGTCATGTCCTGGCTCTTCTCGAAGCCTAAAATTTCCGTGTAGAACTCCAGCGCCTCGTCTTGGTCTTTCACTAAAACGATAGTGTGTGTGATTTTATTGATCGTATGTACCACCTTCTTTCCTTATTTGATAATAACCACTCTGTATGCTTAATGTAACCACGCACAACGAAATTTACCGTATGTAAGCCGCCGGGGGGATTTGAACCCTCGATCTGCTGATTACGAATCAGCCGCTTTACCGGGCTAAGCCACGACGGCATGAAAAAAGTGTATATCGGTTTTTCTGTCTATATAGTTTACCTTTGAAGCAGGATAATATTTTAAGTATAAAAAACAATTAAAAGAATATGCTGGATATTTTAAAGATATTGTTCTGCATACCGTTCCTGATTTATTCATGCTACTCTGATATCAAGACACGCCGCGTGACCAATAAGCTGTGGCTGATAATGCTGGCTGGCGGCAGCCCTTTTATCCTTTACGATATATATAGGGGAGGTGTGGCATATCTCCCGCGGCTGTTAATTTCAGCGGGATTGATTTTCGTTTTCGTCTATATCATTTTTCAACTGGGCACATTTGGTGGGGCTGATGCCAAATCGCTTATTGTCCTGTCGATAATCCTTCCCACCTATCCTGAATTACAAGACTTTGGATTTCCTATGAATAAGCATCAAATTGATCTTTTTGCATTTGGCGTATTTGGTAATGCAGTCCTGCTGACAATAGTCGTTCCCCTCGGATTAGCTACATATAATCTTGCTAAGATGGGATTTCATATCGATAAGCCAGCGTATATTTTCATAGGCTACAAAGCTAAGATCACTGAGCTCGCCAGAAGGCACATCAAATTGATCGAGAACTTTGAAGTGGTGGACGGCGCAGTTAAGCGGCATTTCAAGCGGGGGGGAGTGGAGGTTAATGAGAAGGTAATTTCTGAGCTTAAAACTCTGGCTGAAAAAGGTTTGATCAAAGAAGAGGTATGGGTTACCCCCGGACTGCCATTCATGATTCCCATAACGCTGGGATTTTTTGTGGCTGCGTTTTATGGGGATTTGATATTTGGACTAACGAAATATCTTATTTTAAGATGATATTCCATAGAATTTTTACCTCTGATCTTGTCTTTCAGGATACCACCCTCCAGGAACCACCTCAAACCCCCAAATATCCCTAAAAGGATACACGCATTTGATTATCTCTTTGGAACTCATCTTTCTAAGTCTGCTTTTTTAACAATAACCAGATCACATCCGGGACAATATCGGCAGGACTTGTTAAGAGATAATAAATGCCTGGGCTCGATGTGAATAAGTAAGCAAAACTTTCTAATTTTGGTTTTTTCTTCACATTTCGGGCAAACTGTAAAAGCCAAATCATCATAAGGGTTCAAGAAAAAGTAATGTCTTGATTCTTTTAGCTTCGTTTGAGGCGGCTTTCGTCCTGTCATCAGTCCTCTGAAAACTCGCGTTTAATATCATCAACTGCCGTCGGTCTTCTTAAATCGCTCATAAGCGTCCTTTACGCATGTCCACCATTCCTGCGGGTCATCAACCTCATCAAAATCTGTTGTGCTCAGCCATATAGCTTCCCAATTATAAGCACGAACTTCCCCGATAAATTCTTTACGACCATTTTTAAGTATTGCAAATACAGCAGCAACGCCCACATCTGGCCAATCAATACCCCCGTCAAGCTCAGATTCATCGACTTCATAGCTTACATAAAGTCCGGGTTTTATTTTGCCCTTTTTCGGAAGTTCTGGGAGTGTATCAAGGAACTCCTTAGTTCCACTTTCTTCCAGTGCCCATGTTTGCAGGTCTATTGCCTGCCCTTTACTTATACGCCATCGAGACATTGTGAATCATCACCTCTGAAAATGAGCGCCAGCGTTGTAATTTAATCTCATTCTGCCTGTTGGTATTTATGTATTTCATCCTTATCTTAATTTCTTAGTCTCTTTTTTCCCTGTAATACTGAGATAATTCTCTGAACTTACGACTTTTCTTCCTGTTTTATTCTCAAGCTCCCTTCTTGCATTTCCCGCAATCCTGCCGCCTTCTTTCGAAGAGTCCATGCACTCCTCGAACCCTTTTGAATCTCTGGATTTGGTGATCTCCGTAGTTGATTTTTCGCCAAGCATGGTGAAAATCAGTTCAAGGTCGGTCATATGGTCTCTAAGGTTCTGGTTTTTATTTACAGGGTCCAGATTCTTTATTTTTCTATGCTCCTTAATCGATTTCCCGAAAGTCGCTTTAGATATCTCATCTGTAAGTATTGCATAACCTCTGTTGTCTTCTATCCCTCGTTCTTTCCACTCATCAGTAAGTTCCTGCCTGATTGCGATCCCTCGGAGCCTTTTTTCTATCCAGTCTTCAGGATAACCTTTAAGCTCGTAATATTCTTTTGCTCTATCCTGCGCCAATTCGGGATTTTCTATTTCCTGTATCCTTTCATAACCCACTTTTGCAAGCCATCTTTTGAAAGGCTCAGCTTTTTTTGAGGGGATGGACTGGATTATCCTGAACATGGATTCAGTGTTGGTGCAGTCTGTTTCGTAATTCTTACCGTCCGCGGATGGCAGTTTCAGTTGTACGATTTTATCGTACAGCTCAAATCCTTCTTCATCAAGACGTGCTTTTAAATCAGACCAGTACCTCCTGGGTATGGAACTATCAGTTAAAGCCCCTACAACATCAACCACTGAGAAATACCACTGGTCATCATGCCATATTCGTCTTATCCTGGTTCCCTCGAAAACAACAAGTGCATCTTTTGAATCCATATTATTGCTCCCTTTTGCCTGGATACTTAAAGAGGGCGCAGGGGGTTAAAAAGGGTTGGGGGAGCGGGGTGAAAGTGAGGGGGTTGATATTGCCCAGATGGATTAGATTGTGATAATCTCTCTGGAAACATGGAAACTTTACTGAACAGCCTCGCAGTGGATGGACTATATCGGCATGCCAAGCCTATATTAGCATCTGGGATTAACTATTTCTTGCATTTTCCAGCCAATCTCTATC
>JAPMTX010000141.1 GCA_026552855.1 Candidatus Methanoperedens sp.
ACTTAGTAATAGGATTAATAGGTCCAAAGAAATCCACCTCCACTTTGCAACATTAAAGGAGGTGGATTTCTAGAAATAAAAGACTATCACCTTTAGGTTGGCTGTGTGAACATCAGTTATGTAACATAATTATACTCCTCAAACATTAACTACTCTCTCAATCTCTTTTGACCTTTCTGTGAGCTTGTTATATGTATCTTTATAAGCATACCATTTTATGTATTCCCTGTCATCACCAAGTTCACCTGCATTGAACTTCTCATAAAATTTATCTGAGTTCATCTTATAGCGTTTTTCAAAATCGACAAGTGTGCTCATAACCTGTTTTATCTCTTTCTTCACCATGCCAAGCTCCACCCTGAGCATTTTATTTATGGTAGATGCTATATATTTCTTCTCGAATTCAAGACCATGAGACAATTGGGATTTTAAAACTTTCATGTACTCAGTGGACATAATATTACATTCATTGGTTTTTAGCTTTATATATATTCCTTAATTAAAATTGGATTGCCAGTCTGAAAGCCATCCCTGGGAACAACATGGTCATATCCTATATTCTCCGCCTCCATGCACTCAGCCGCTCTCTATCTTTAGCCATTGAGATATTTCTAATTGGGTTTGATAGAAAGGTATGCCCATATGGGAAGCAGTTTGAAAAGCTATTTAAAGTCCTGGCTCTAATTGTAATTCAGTGATACAAAATGGAAGCATCAGATTATCCTGAAAATCTAAGCGAAGAGCTTGATATTCTTGTAAAAAAGGGATATTATCCTTCAAAATCCGATTTATTAAGAGATGCTTTCAGGGCGCTGCTGAATACAAAAGCAGAGTTGAGAGTTTCTTTAGCAATCGAACTATACCTCAAAGAAAAAGTTTCGATCGCAAGGGCTGCTGAACTTGCAGGTATGACAACGATAGAGTTTAAAGAAGTTATCGCAGGAAGGGGAATAGTAAGAGAAACTGAGGGTAAATCTGTTAAAGAGATTGATAAAAAACTGAAAAAGCTCGGGTTAGCTTAATGTTTTTCGCAGATACGGATATTCTGAGCGCCTTCGCCAAGGCGGATGCGATAAAGTATCTAAAGGAATTTTGTAAAGAACTGAATATTTCCCCTTCCATTTACGAAGAGTTGATGCGTGCAAAACGCGCCGATTATGCTTTTGTCGATGAAATCCTGGAAAATGTTGAAATTATACTGCTCTCGAAAGATGAATTTGAGAATTTCATGGCTCTTCTGGAGAGCAGGAAAGATTTGCATGAGGGCGAATGCCAGCTAATTGTACTGTGTAGCTCAAGAAAAGGCATTCTTCTCACAAATGATAGTTCGTGAAAAAATTTTGTAAGAAAAACGATATCCTCTTCTTGGATCTGGAAGATATTTTAAGGGGCTTGAAATTAAGAAAAATTCTCAAACATGATGAGTTGCGAAAACTTATAGAGGATATTGAAAAGAAGGATTTTACAATAATAAAATCAAAGGAAGATATACTTGGTGGCTAATACATCGCTTCCCGACGAACTTCTGATAGATCATGCTCTAGTGCATTACCGTAACGGAAATATAACCCTCGGCAGGGCAGCCAAAATCGCAGGAATATCGTTGCGGGAAATGATAGCCATAGCAGCAAAAAGGAGAATACCCTTCCAGTACAGCCTCGATGATCTGCATGAGGACCTACATGCCGCTGAAGATATGCGATAATCGGCATCAGTAAATCTCTATCGAATCCCCGCTTCTATATTTCCCCGGATGGATGCAGATATCCGCAACCTTCTCAGCAACCTCCTCCGGCTCAAGCACCGCCCTCTCCTCTGGAAAGAACCTCTTGAACATCCCAATATTCACGCTTGCAGGGCACAGCGCAATGATCTTAACGTTCCTTCCGACCTCACGCGCCGCAGCCTCGGTAAGCCCGATGACAGCAAATTTCGATGCTGAATATACGCTTAACGTGGGGATGCCTTCTTTCCCTGCGCCTGAGGAGATGTTAATGATCAAGCCGCCGTGTTTCTCCATCTCAGGGATGACATGCTTCATGTAAAAGAATACGCCTTTTACGTTCACGTTCATTATTTCTTCGAACTCTTCAGCCGTTGTTTCCCACAAATACTTCCTTATGCCTGCTCCTGCATTATTTACCAGCACGTCAATTTTACCGAATTTTTCGATAGCAGCATTGACGACCTTTTTTACATCATCCTCTTTTGTAACATCCCCTCTGATAGGGACCACTCTTCCGCCCTCCTCATTGATTTCCTTACTAACTTTTTCAATATATTCTTCAGTCCTTGCAGTTACAACAATATTTGCACCTTCTTCTCCCAGTCTTTTCGCAATATACCTTCCGATCCCTCTTCCACCCCCGGTAACGATTATGGTCTTATCCTCGAGTTTCATTTATTCCCTCCCTGATCACATTATCCTCTGGGTACACTAATTGCTCTTTACTTCTATCTGATAAGCATAAATGCTCTTAAATTTGCTTCAAGCTTGCGCCGGGAACTTCTGGAGAAGCTATTTAAAGTTCGCGACATAATTTAGCATTCTAAGAATTTGATATAATGGCTGGAGGGCGATTATCATAGGTTTTAATAATCAAAGTGGGCTTGTTACAATTCCTGCGCAGGTACAAAGAGCATCCCGCGCCGGCAGCCGTTTTAAAAACCCGGAGTCTACCGGGCACGGTGGACTTATAGATGTCCTGAAATGGTTTTTAAATAGAAAAAGGGAAGCCTGGCCCGGGTGGATAGAATCAAAACCCGGCGCTGCACCCGCTGCCCGCGTGACCGGAGATGAGATAAGGGTCACTTTTATCAATCACGCTACCTTTCTTATCCAGGCGGACGGGATGAATATCCTGACCGACCCCATCTGGTCGGACTGGGCAGGACCTATCCCTTTTGTGGGCAGGAAACGCGTTCGCGCCCCCGGGCTCAGGTTTGAGGACCTGCCGCCGATAGATACCGTGCTTGTGAGCCATAACCATTACGACCACATGGATATACCCACACTGAGAGCGTTAGAGGAGAAATTCTCACCGCTTTTTATGGTCGGACTGGGCAACAAAAAATACATGGAGAGAAAGGGGCTGGAAAAGGTAGAAGAACTTGACTGGTTGAAAAAAACATCCCTTCCCGGCGGCAGGAGCATTTATTTTGTGCCTGCGCAGCACTTCTCAGGGCGCGCACCCTGGAATATAGACAAAAGCCTGTGGGGAGGGTTTGTAATTGAGACCTTACCAGGACAGATCTATTTCGCCGGGGACACAGGCTTCGGGAAATTCTTTGAACAAATCCATGAAAGGTTTTCGAACATTCGGGTAGCCCTGCTCCCTGTCGGCGCCTATGAGCCGAGATGGTTCATGGGTGCGGTGCATATGAACCCCGACGACGCTGTGAGGGCGCATAAAATCCTGGAGCCGGGGCTCAGTATAGGCTTCCATCTGGGCACATTCCACCTGAGCGACGAAGGCATCGGCGCTCCGGTCCAGCAATTAGAGAGAGCACTCAGGGAACATGGAGTAAAGCAAGAAGAGTTCATCGTGCTTGATTTCGGGGAGACGGCAACCGTATTGACTGATACAAAATAACATCTGACATCCGAAAATACAACAAAAAATAGACAACCTCTTATATACAAAGAAAAAGTAGTATTAACATTCTTGGTGATTATTATATGAAGACAATTGATGAACTTATCCAGAAAGCTGTTGAGCTTCAGGCTGGTGGGCTCTCCACAGGGCAGATTGCAGACGAATTGAACATTTCCCGCGAGACTGCGACATGGCTGCTAGTTCACGCAAAAAAGAGGGATGCTACACAGGTGCCCAAAGATATCTACATCGACTGGAGCAACATCGGCAGAAGCTCGACAAGACAGAGGCTGATAGCGAATGCAATGATAGATATGATCCTTGACAGCCTGGATGAGACATGCCAGTGCATAGATGTGGTAGTAGGGGTTGCCCTGAGCGGTATACCGCTTGCCAATCTTGTCGCAGATGAGCTTGGGTGTGAATTCACCACCTACCATCCCAACAAGCAGCGCTGGGAACCTGCCGAACCAAAGGAGACTAAAGGCACCATCAGCCAGAACTTCGCAAAAGTGGAAGGGAAGCACTGCGTTCTTATCGATGATGTGGTCACAACAGGCACCACGCTCACGGAGGCAGTGGGAGTGCTTGAAGCCCTGAATGCAAAACCTGTAGCTATTGCTGTACTGGTAGACAAGAAAGGCATTGATGACATCCAGGGAGTACCCCTTAATGCATTACTGCGGGTAACCAGAGTGGATAAAATAGAATAAAATGCCTGACTGGGCTTTACATCTAATCGTTCCTCTGCTCGCCCTTCTGATCGTGAGCAGGAAAGAGGATCAAAAATACATACTCTTACTTTTGCCGCTTGCAGTCCTGCCTGATTTTGATACGTTCGTGACACAGCACAGGGCGCTTCTGCACAACATCTTTATCCCTCTGTTCCTTGTCTTTCTCGGCTGGGTGCTGAAAGAGAAAAGGGCGATATTCAATATCGCAGCGGTCTATATCGCGTCCCATGTCTTCATGGATATGTTCGGAGGCGGAGTTGTGCTTTTCTATCCTCTCTACAACCATATGGCGTTCGTGGACGCAAGCCTCCAGATGAGCAGCACAAACACTCTTGTATGGACGTTCGATTATGGTTTCAGCGAATACGGTTCTGCATGGAAACATGCGTACGGCTACATCTCGGACAGTATAGGTACAGGCGCACTGGCGTTCGTGCTCCTGGCAGGAATATGCGCGGCTTACAGGAACCGGGTAAAGGAGTGAGAATGACGAAAGCAATGGCAAAAGCCCTCATGGTCATCGGTACAAGTTCCCATGTCGGGAAAAGTATGCTTGTTACCGCCCTCTGCAGGAGCCTCTCAAAAAAATATAAGGTAGCTCCCTTCAAAGCGCAGAACATGAGCCTCAATTCATGGATAACCCGCGACGGCAGTGAGATAGGCATCGCCCAGGCGATACAGGCAAAAGCCGCAGGGGTCGAACCTGCTGCCGATATGAATCCTGTGCTTCTAAAACCAAAAGGCAGCTCACTCTCGCAGGTGATCCTGCTGGGAAAGCCCTACGCGGATAAAAAAGCGGGCGATTACTACGATTCAATTGAAGGGTTAACGTCGCTCGTAGAAGGGGCGTACAGGCGTCTTGCCTCTGAGCACGAGGTCATAATAATTGAAGGAGCGGGCGGGGCGGCTGAGATAAACCTGTACCATCGCGACATAGTGAACATCGGTGTTGCAAGGATGGCAAGACCGCAGATAATACTGGTGGGGGATATCGAACGCGGCGGCGTGTTCGCAAGTATATACGGTACGCTGATGCTGCTCCCTGAAGATGTGAAGGGTTTGATTTTTGGGATAGTAATAAACAAATTCCGCGGCGATATTAAACTGCTTGAGCCCGGGATAAAGCAGCTGGAAGAACTCACAGGGCTCCCCGTACTCGGTGTTATTCCATATACGGATATCAGGCTCCAATCCGAAGATTCTGTCTCGATAAGGGATAAAACAGGCAATAACCACCCGGTCATGATAGCGGTTGTACGGCTGCCTCATATCTCCAACTTCACGGATTTTGAACCTCTTGAGAGGTACGCCGATATAAGGTATATTGAGCCCTCAGAAGACCTGGGTAATCCTGATGCTGTTATTTTGCCTGGAACCAAGAACACTATGGATGACCTTAAGGATCTCAGATCAAAAGGAATGGATAAGCGAATTATAGCAGAGGCGAAAAGAGGGATCCCGGTTATCGGGATATGCGGGGGTTACCAGATGCTGGGGAAGGAGATCGATGATAGCGGGGTTGAGGGTACTGATGGACCATCTACTGAGAACGGGTTAGGTCTTCTCAATGTATCCACCCGGTTCCTGGATTATAAGAAACAGACCAGGCAGGTTGAAAAAACCGTTACGGGAAATGGCGCCATTCTCGGACAGATAAAAGGTGAAACAGTCCGGGGATACGAGATCCACATGGGCGAGACCGAAGGGGGGGAGCCTGCCTTCGGGGACGACGGAGCCGTGAGCGGGAACGGGCTTGTTATCGGGACGTATCTTCACGGGCTGTTCGAGAACGAGAACGTACGGAACTCATTCCTGGATTATTTATATAAGCGTAAAGGTATTATATTTAGGTGTAAAGAAGAAGGCGATGGCATAGAGGAGCTATCAAGATTTATTGAAGAGCATGTGAACATGGGATTGATATACAAGAGGATTGAGGGATAATGGAACACCTTTTAGAGACTGCACAGAAAATAAAGTCCATGGAGATACGGGGGGCGGGAAAGATTGCACGGGCTGCGGCTGCAGAACTGCGGGATTATGCAGAGCGGCTTCCGACGGACGAGATCAATGAATTCAATGAAAAAATGAAGCAAGCGGCTGAAGTGCTTGTGAATACCCGCCCGACCGCGGTTTCCCTGCCGAATGCAGTGAGAGCCGTGATGCGATACAGGGGCGAGACCGTGGATGAAGCCAAAAAGAGCATTAAAAAACTGGCAGATGAATTCATCGCCAACTCGGAGAATGCAGTTAAAAGTATAGGCGAGATGGGAGCAAGGAGAGTGCGGGACGGCGACACAATAATGACGCACTGCAATTCAGCCGCCGCCATCTCTATTATGGCTGAGGCGCATGCACAGGGGAAGGATATCAGCGTGATAGCCACGGAATCAAGACCCAGGCTGCAGGGGCATATTACGATAAAGCAGCTTGACAGACTGGGGATAAAGACAACTCTGATCGTGGATTCTGCTGTGCGCTATTTCATGAAAGATGTCGATATTGTTATCATGGGGGCGGACGCGGTAACCGTGAACGGCTCTATCATCAACAAGATAGGGACATCCCAGCTGGCACTGGCTGCGCATGAGGCAAGGACGAACGTGATCATCGCTGCTGAGACTTATAAGTTCAGCCCGAGGAGCATACTGGGTGAACTTGTGGAGATAGAGGAGCGGGACAGCAGCGAGGTGATAAGCAGGGAAAAGCTCAATGAATTCTCAAACGTCAGCGTGAGGAACCCAGCCTTCGATGTTACTCCGCGGGAGTACGTCGACCTCATATGCACAGAGGTAGGGGCGATACCGCCTGAGATGGCATACATCATCATCAAGGACTTCCTGGGATGGGGGATCGAGGAGATAAATTCTAACAATCAAAAACATTAAGTACCATACTATTAATTTAAATAAAAACCAGAGGTACTATGGCTCTCACTTCCACTGAAATACTGCTTTTAGTCATGGATATTGTCCTGTTTATCATCGTGGTTTACCTGTTACTCAAGCTAAGATCAAAAAAGAAAATTGGACCAGAGAAAGAAAAGATGCAGGCAGACACAGCAACCCTATTCCAAAAGACTGGACAGGGTGTACCCGAAACAACAGCGTCTGGACTTATAGAGCCGGAGAAAACCACAGTGGAAAAACCATCAGACCCGGGTTTTGAGCAAAGAGTAGAGGCACAGGAGAAAGGTACGCTTGAATTAGAAGAGAAAGAGGTCGAAGTGACTCCTGCTACTTCAGATTCAGGAGATAAAGCGGCTCTGGAACTTGAAGATAAACCGCCTGAACAACCCCTCACAGCCATAAAGGATGCAAAGCCTGGAAAAATCATCCAGGAGACTGACCCTCTAAAGCTTGAGGATAATCTCCCGGGTGAGCCCTCTTCAATAGGTGCGGAACCTGGAGCAGCGGAGCCGGAGAAAGCCCGCAAGACCAGAAAGAGAAGCCGTAAGAAGAAAGCCGCTAAAAAGAAAAAACCTGCGACAGATGAAGGGCAGACGGCTGGGGACGGAGCAGCTAAAGATATTATAAGTGAGGAGAAAACAGAAGAGGGGGCACCGGAGAACAAACCGTTATTCTGACATTCATTAGGTTTAAATCTATCAAGGTAGTATCTTATTATAGAGGGTTTGTAAAGGTGTATAACACAGGTGATTATTTCCCGCCGGAAGGAGTTCCTCAGCATGGCAGGAGGTAGTGAAGTTATAATACCGTTCCACAGACCTACCTTGAAAGAGAAAATGTTCTTTCTGCTCTCTGGGATAATAGTAAGTATTCCTATTACCGTCTCTATCGATACACTCTCAAATTTTCTTTGCTTTTTACTTCCTGTATTTTATTCAGAGATATGTGCTGTCGCTATTTTTGCGCCTTTTGTTGAGGAGTTCTCAAAAGCATATCCCCTTTTCTACCGCCACGGGGAAACGGAAAAATCGATTTTTACACTTGGTTTTCTGGTAGGGCTGGGGTTCGGCATCACTGAATTCATCTTATACGTATTTGTATTAGGAGCGCCGGTATATATCAGGTTGCCCGGGGTTTTCTTCCATGCGACAAGCGCATCTATTACTGCCTACGGCATTGCAACAAATCGATCTTTTCCGTTCTATCTGGTTGCAGCTATTCTACATTTATCATATAATTTTTCCACATTTCTTGAATCATTCTGGTTAATAGGTGGACCTGCTGTTCTGATAACGACATACTTCCTCTCCTGGTATTTCTACAACAAAAGCGGAAACAGGATTGTATATTAGAGAAGGCAGATCATTTGGGTCTTAAGTATCCCCACTTATCCAGCGCCTGACTGAGTTCCTCATGTTCCCGTGCATATTCTTTTAAGTCGGTACCATCCATTGATGCTTCTATAGCCTGTATAACAGCCCTTGCGCCCGCTCGCGTTCCTGCCGGATGTCCGTGTATACCGCCGCTGACAAGGAGAGTGCAGTCGCTGCCGAGTATGTCCATCACACTGGGTATAAGACCCGGATGAAGCCCACCTGAGGAAACGGGAAGCGCGGGTTTTATAGTTCCCCAGTCCTGGGGAAGCATGGTCTTTACTTCTACCTCAGAGCTTCTAAGCACATCTGCAATCTGGGTGACTTCTTCCCTGGTGCTTACCAGTTTCCCGACCGCAGTTCCAGAATGTATCTCATCAACGCCTACCAGCCTCATGAGCTTTGCCAGGAAATACATCGAAATGCCGTGCCTGGGATTCCGGTCAAATGCCGCGTGCATGGCGCGATGGGCATGTATGGCGATACCAAGGTCGCCGCATACCTGGCGCAGTGTCTGCACAGAGGCAGTACCGCAGGTGACCACGTCGATCATGGCGAACCTGAAGCCGGAATCATGGAGCAGCCCTGCCTTTCGCACCATCTCGTTCGTCTCACCCGTGATGTTCAGCAGGGCATCCTTCTCTTCCCCGGTCTCTTTTTCAGCCCTGTCCCTTAATTTAGCCATCCTCTCTACCCTGTCCTCGAAGCGGTTAAAGGAAGTGGAGGTCAGGTTCTCATCGTCTTTCACGAGGTCAAAGCCGCCCATCCATGTCTCATACGCGACTTCCGCATGCTCTGCCGCGCTGAATCCTATCTTCGGCTTGGGCACTGCGCCGGTAAGAGGTCTTTTTTCAATCTTCAGGAGAGACCTCAATCCCCGGATGCCATGGTGCGGTCCTTTGAAACTTTTAATATATTTTGCAGGAAGAGATGCATCCAGCAGCCTGAGGTTCTTGAGCGCCTTCATCCCGAAAATGTTGCCTGCTATCCCGCTCAGCAGCTGCGGCGCGTTCCCCGGCTCCCACAGGTCTATCGGGTAGGCTACTTTAACATATCTGCCGTTTAACTCAAAGGCGCGCGCCTTGATCTTCGCCACCCTCTCAGGAAGCTTTGTTAGCGTGGTCCATGTGCCTGCAGAGCTTTCGGAGGCAATCCTCCCCGCAGCCTCAGCCGCGCTGATCCCTCTTGCAGGTTCAAAATAGTAAAGGCAGATAAGATCATCCTTCGCCGGAGTATAGTCCAGATCCACGAACTCGCTGTACCAGTCGATTTTCCCTGTCATTTGCTCACCAGAAATATCATTCGCTGGATCTACGAGACCTCGATCTTTCGTCCCCGTTCCTGGAGAAGGTTTATGAAATCGGCCTTATCACTGTATTTTTTAAGTTCCTTATCCTCTACAAGCACGGTACTGTCGATGTTTTTCATCTTACTGGCGCCGTGTACCACAAGGAGCGACTGGGTGTTGGCTACCCTGGATATGCTGCTCATCAGGTGGGCTTTTTTTATGGTCGTACTGGTATATTCTCCCACTCCTGTCAGTATCGTTGCAATCTCGTCCTTTCTGCCCGCAGAGATGGATACTGCATCGAACGGAGCCTGAAGGGTAGGCAGGACATTGAATCCCATGTCCTCAAGTAGAGAAAGGATATTGGAAGAATCTATTCTGGCATTCTCCTGCTTTACAGGATCCGGTCGCTGGATATCGGGCAAATGGCAGTTCTCAAACAGGCTTACAGCGAGTGCAAAACCCCTGTTAAGTCTCTCCTCAAGCCTCAGTGCGACATCGACGCTGGCAGCCATTTCACCATCCTCGTATTTGCTTATGGTCCTCCTTGAAACGCCGAGCGAGGATGCAAGGGCTCCAAGTGAGATGTTTTTCTTTATGCGCTCATCCCGCAAGGTAGACCCGTCTATGTTCACATACAAGCCGCCGTGCTCGGCATAGATGAGGGGAGGAGCATTCCGGATGAAATAATCATCCAGGGTATTGATATCAAAAGCCGGAATCCCGTACCTGAGATAAACTACACCTATCTCCAGCGAATGATCCCGCGTTTTTTCGCCGATGACAAGCGGACTCCCGTGCAGGTGCTTTGAGAGGAACAGCATCTCGTTTGCTGTCTCTTCATTCAAGCCATCGATATTGTACAGTACTTTAATCAGGAGCAACAGGTTATCCTTCCGTGCCGCGAGGTCAAAACTCCGGGGGCGGATATCGCAGCGGTCTGAGATCACGAAGCCTGATTTGCTTAAAATGGCGATAACCTGATTTATAAGCAACTCCTTGTTCATTGAATTTTGATTGTTTCTACTTCTATATAAATGGTTGCCAAAGTTTTATATGTAAGTGCGATGGGAATTTCTGGTATACTTCGTGATCTATGTTTTTTCGGATATATTCTCGGATGTATTCTCGGATATTTTCCTGGATGTCTTCTTGGGTGCTTTCTTAGATGTTTGTCCGGTCAACCTGTTTGCTAAGCTTCCCATTGCTATAAGTATTGTTTTGATGTAAAGACCTGTAAGAAAACTGACGCCTGCGACTAGGGTACTGTATGCTCCAGCTTTGCTTTGGGTGTCTATCAATTTTACAAGGTCAGTTAAAGTTGCGTTCATTAATGTTGTATTGGAAGCAGGTAACCCTGTACCCGGGGACGGCGCTATGAGGAGCGCAAATAACAGATAGACTCCGGCGCACACGGGAAGCGCTGCCAGGATTCTAAATAACTTTCTGTCAATTCCAAAATCTTTCAACAAATCGTTTAAGGTTTCTCCGGAGTATTGATCCAACAAATTTTTTAGATTAGTCACCCTGTCTTTATCCACTTTTGCTGATTCTTTTTCCAGTTCAGCTTCATATTCATTTTGAATTTCTTTTCTGTGTTTAGCCCAGTCTTCCCACTCATCCAGCAGGCTTGTAAACACGTATGCTAGAGCTCCAATGAAACCATATAGATAAACATAAAACGGCACTGAAACTATCGGGTCCAGAAATTTTAATTCCAAGTTAACAAATGGTATGCTCAACTTACCAATAGAAATTGTTATGCCCGCAAGAGTTAGAATAATGTAGAGCGGTATCTTAATTCTTATTACAACTCCTCCTCTATTCTATTTTAATTATTTGCATAATATGATTATTCAATTATATAAACGTTGCCTCCGAATATTAATAACAATCCAAAACAGCCATATTAATCGCTACGTGAACTGATTGATTTTAAGGCAAAATGTCTCATCCGCAGGGGGGATACATTTGTATAATATCATGATTATTTGAAGGCTTAACTTATGATCATTGGAATAGATGATACGGACTCAAAAGACGGCATGTGCACGACATACCTTGCAGCCGTGCTCATCGAGAAACTTAAGACGTATGGTACGCCCGGCGGCTACCCCCTGCTTGTCCGGCTGAACCCGAACATCAAATACAAGACGCGGGGCAATGCTGCCCTGGCTCTTTGTATAGAACTGAATAACAAAGAGGATGCAGGGAAGGTTAAGAGTTCGGTCATTTCCACGGTCGAGGATATGGCAGTCTTCTCAGATGATAACACAAACCCGGGAGTGGTCTTTATCGAGAGAACTACGCCGCAGATGCAGGACGACCTTTCTCTTTTCTCTATGCGCGCTGTTCAGGACGTGCTTAAGATACGTGAGGCTCTGGAATTACTGGAGAAGCATGGGATAAGCTATCGCGGGTACAAGAACAAGAGGGGGCTCATCGGAGCTCTTGCAGCGGCGGGTTTTGCCCTGTGCGGTCTACCTGATTTCACGTTCGAACTGATAGCCTACCGCGAAAGGGAGAAGTGGGGTACGCCAAGGCAGATTGATGAGGGCTCGGTCCGGGAAGCAGCCTCAACTCCGGGTACATGGGATACTGTTGATTACGAGAACAAACGCATCGTGTTCGCACCGCATTCGCCAGACCCGATCCTATTCGGCATCCGCGGGGAGAGCGAGAGCGCGGTGAGGCAAGCATTCTCAAAGGTGAAAAGCGAGCCCGTTGAGAGGCATATTGTTTACAAGACAAACCAGAATACAGACATGCACCTTATCCCTGCCCGGATAAGCGATGTGAGGAGCTGCCGCTCGTACATCCTCGAAGGCAGAGTCAGCAAACCACCAAGAACGATAGAGGGCGGGCATGTCATTTTTGAGTTATCGGACGGCAGCAGAACCCTGGAATGCGCAGCTTTTGAGCCAACAAAAGGCTTCCGCGGCATTATCAGGAAGCTTCGCACGGGTGACGAGGTGACAGTGTATGGGAGCGTGAAGGATAATACCCTTAACCTTGAGAAGATCAGGATCATTTCCCTGAATACATACGAGTCACGGAACCCGATCTGCTGCGGCAAACGCATGAAATCCATGGGCAGGGGACAGGGCTACAGGTGCGAGAAGTGCAATACTAAAAGCAAAGAACCCGTAACTGAAATAGTGCAGAGGGATATTTCACCCGGGTTCTATGAAGTCCCCCCTTCGGCGCGAAGGCATCTGGCAAAACCTCTTGTCAGAGATCGCATGATTGAGGCGGCATCCTCTTGTGCTCGTTCGCGTGCATCAATCCCACCAGCCTGTCAACCTGTTCGGGAGAAAATACTTTTTTGACCTCGGAGATGTCCTGCTTTTCGTCTATGAGCTTGTAGAGTATCATGTCGGCTATATCGTACGTAACTCCGAGTTCTCCCTCATCCGTCTGTCCCTGCCATAAACCCGCTGTTGGCGTTTTGTCAATTATCCTTGCAGGTACGCCCATGTAGCGGGCAAGACCCCGCACCTGCGTTTTATAGAGACAGCCGATAGGCTCCAGATCCACCCCGCCGTCCCCGTATTTTGTGAAATACCCAAGGAGAAGCTCGGTTTTATTCCCTGTCCCCACGACCATGCGGCTCATGAGGTTGGCATGGTAATACAGTATGCACATCCGCGTTCGCGCTTTCAGGTTCCCATTCACAGCCAGGGCGGAAGCATCGAAATCCGGTATAACGGATAAGAAGGACCGCAGAACCTCTGAGATCTCAACGACCCTGTGCCCGATGCCGAGGAGCTTTACTACCTCAAGCGCATCATCAATATCTCCCTGCGATGTTATGCCCTTCTCAGGCATGAGTACCCCCAGCACTTTCTCATGACCAAGGGCTTCCGCGGCAAGATACGCGGTTAACGTAGAGTCTATGCCTCCACTTAAGCCGATGACCGCGCCTTTTGCTCCCGCCTCCTTTACTTTTGAGCTTATGAAGCTCACGAGCTTGTTTTTTATGCCGGCATAACTCTGGATCATTTGTTTATTGACATGGAGGGCTTTCCATATCTATTTTTGGTAGCGCGAATTAAGATTATATCCGAAAAATCAATCTCTGTGGTTTTAACTTTTCGGACAGGTTCTAAGTGGTTGGAAGTTTGTTGGGGAGTGGGTGGGTTTAGGGTATCTAAAAGAGAACTTCCAACCGCTCTTTTTTTGGTTCGCAACATATAAATATATTGTGGTATATCCTGGCTACTAACTAAAGTAATACTAAAATTATACTAAAATTATACGAATGCAGAGCATTATATAATATGAAAAGGAAATTGGAAGATGTGGTTTTAAAATTACCTATTAGAAAGGTCGGAAACAGTCTTGTTGTTACAATTCCAAAAGATATTGCTACTCTTTACGGCTTATCTGAAAATTCAGAGCTTGAACTCATACCTGAAAGCAAAGATCAGTTCGTTATTAAAATATACAAAAAATAGATAAGCCAAAAGCTATATATCATTAATAATCATTAAGAATCTGGAGAACTGATGCCAACAGGTGTATACATATGCCATTGCGGGTCGAACATAGCAGGCACCATAGATGTCGGGGATGTGAGGAAACACGCTGAACAGCTAAAAGATGTAGCGATAGCCCGCGATATAACATTTGCGTGCGGCGATGCAGGGCAGGAGCAGATAAAAAAAGACATAGTCGAGCAAAAGCTTGACCGCATCGTTATTGCAGCCTGCTCACCCCGCCTCCATGAGGTAACGTTCAGGCGCGTGCTTGAGCAGGCAGGCATAAACCCCTATCTCCTTGAGATGGTCAATATCAGGGAGCAGGGCTCCTGGGTGCATGCAGATAAGAACAGCCTTGCAACGCAGAAAGCCAAAGACCTGGTAGCTATGGGCGTGGCAAGGGTGGCGCTGCTTTCCCCCCTTGAGAAAAAGACGGTACCTGCAAATAAGGATGTACTGGTAATAGGAGCAGGCGTGGCAGGGATAGAGGCTGCGCTCTCCCTGGCGAACATGGGAGCTAAGGTGCACATGGTCGAAAAAGAGCCCACGATAGGCGGGAAGATGGCTCTGATGAACGAGGTTTTCCCCACGAACGACTGCTCCCTGTGCGTCCTGGCTCCCAGGATGTCCGAGGTGCAGAACAACCCGAACATCATGCTGTACACATACTCGGAAGTAACAAATATAGAGGGAAGAGCTGGAGATTTCAGGGTAACCGGGGTGAAAAAGCCGCGGTATATAGACGAGAAAAAATGCAAAGGGTGCATAGACATATGCGCCCGGGTCTGTCCCATCGATGTTCCGAACCAGTTCGATTTTGGCATAGGAAAGCGCAAATCCATCTATATCCCGTTCGCCCAGGCTGTGCCCCAGGTTGCGTGCATCGATGAGCACTGCGTGGGCTGCGACCTGTGCAGGCTGGCGTGCCCTGCCGAGGCTGTGGATTTCAACCGGAAGCCTGAGAATTTTGAGTTCAACGTGGGCGCAGTAATACTTGCTACAGGATACCAGCCCTTCGACGCATCGCGGAAGGAAGAATACGGGTACGGCAGGTATAAAAATGTTATAACCAGCCTTGAACTTGAGAGGATGCTCAGTGCAGCAGGTCCAACCCACGGCAGGGTGGTTTCGCCCTCTACGGGAGAGGATGTGAAAAGCGTGGCTTTTATCCTGTGCGTGGGGTCAAGGGACGAACAGGTCGGGAACCCGTACTGCTCAAAGGTATGCTGCATGGCTTCGATAAAGAACGCGATTCTTATTTCGGAGGAATATCCTGATGCGAAAATAACAGTGCATTACATCGATATCCGCGCAGGCGGCGAGATGTACGAGGAATACTACAGGCGCGCGCAGGAGATGGGCATATCCTTCGTGCGCGGGCGCGTTGCAGAGGTCGAGGAATCGGAAGGCAAAACCGTGCTCCACTACGAGGATACTATTTCAGCCGAAACGTGCCATGAGCCGTACGACCTTGTGGTGCTTGCGGTGGGCATGGAAGCTAACAGCAGCGCTGAGCCTCTGGGCAGGATGCTTAACCTCTCCACACGTCCTGACCGCTTCTTCCAGAGCGCGCATCCCAAGATGCGCCCTGTTCAGACGCATACAAAAGGCGTGTTCATAGCAGGATGCGCATCAGGTGCCAAGGAGATCCAGGTCTCTATCGAGCAGGGAAGCGCGGCTGCAGCCAAGGCTGAGAGCCTGCTACACAGGGGCGAGCTGGAGATAGAGCCCCTGAGCGCCTATGTGCTGCCAGAGCTCTGCGACGGGTGCCGCATCTGTGAGAGCGTATGTAAATTCGGGCGCATCAAGGCAGAGGATAAGAAAGCATGCGTGGATGAGGTCGAATGCCAGGGATGCGGAGCATGCAGTGCAGCATGCCCCAACGGCGCTATCCAGCTTCGGAATTACACGGACAATCAGATAATGGCCCAGATAAGGGAAGCGACGCGGGAAACGAGCGAATACCCCCTGGTAATAGGGTTCCTTTGCCACTGGTGCTCCTACGCAGCCGCCGATCTTGCAGGCTCACTCAGGCTGCAATACCCCACGAACCTGCGGAGCATAAGGGTGCTGTGCTCTGGAAGAGTTAACCCGTCCTTTGTACTTGAAGCGCTTCGCCGCGGCGCGGATGGCGTGCTCGTGGCAGGGTGCAGGCTCGGAGAGTGCCACTACACCATAGGCAACCATTGCGCACTCCAGAGGATGGGCGTGCTTTCAAAACTGCTTGTAGACCTCGGCTTCGACGAGCGTCGGCTCCGTGTGGAATGGATTGCAGCAAGCGAGGGTGAGAAGTTCGCCGGCGTGGTGAAGGATTTCGTGAATCAGCTTAAAGAAATAGGACCGATAGGGAGCGAGTTTAAGGAATGAACGACGAAAAACCCCTTGAGGTCACGGTAGACAGCGAGGTGAACGGTCCGCATTTCCAGTTCACCCAGAGGACAGGGAAATCAAAGAGAGTACTGGACTACGATTATAAGCGCTGCAACGGATGCGGGCTCTGCATCGAGGTCTGCCCCAAAAAAGCCATCGAGCCCGGACCGCTGATAGAAATAGCAACAGGACTTGATGCACCGCCAGTCATCGTTGACCATACCAGGTGTTCTTTCTGCGGCATGTGCGCATCGTTTTGCCCTGTAAAGGCTTTTAAGATGACCCTGAATGACAGGAATATCCTTGAACTGGCGGAGTTCCCGCATCTTGATTCAGGCGTTGTGTTCAACGATAAGTGCCTGCCCTGTCTCATTTGCGTGAAAGCCTGTCCCGAAGAGGCTATAAGTGTTGAATTCACATTCCAGAAAAAGGAAGCCATAGCCCCGTTCAAATCCGGAAAAACAGGCGAGATAGAAGCTGACATGGAGAAATGCACTCTGTGCGGGCTCTGCGTGGAGTTTTGCCCTGCATTCGTTCTTGTTGAGAAAAAACCAGAAGCCAACGACCTCATGCCCTTTGACGACCTTCTGGTGGACAGGACAAAATGCGACTATTGCGGGCTCTGCGTGCCTTTCTGTCCTGAAGAGGCAATAAAGGTAAAAGGGGATTTTAACCTTGAGGATGTTAAAAAGCTCGCTCCGAAAATAACGGGAACTATCAGGGTGGACAACGACAAATGCACACGCTGCGGCTGGTGTGAGGCAGTATGCCCGTACGATGCTGCTGTCGTGACAAAACCGTTCGAGGGCGAGATAGAGCTTATCGATGCGAAACTTAAAGGCTGCGACCCTGTGGGATGCCACGGATGTTTCAATGTCTGCCCTTCGAAAGCCTGGATAATCCCGGCGGATAAGAAGATAGACGTGGTCCGCGACTTCTGCACCTACTGCGGCGCATGCGAGAAAGCCTGCCACGTAAATGCAATCGGGGTTAAGAGAAAGGCTGTAAAACATACTCCAGTTATCGAGACGCCGTGGGCACAGGACTGGAAGATGGCTATCGCCTCCCTCACAGCGGATGACAGGAACAGACCTGATACCTCGCGCACTCTGCAGGTCGATAAACCTGAAAGGAAAATCGAGCCTCTGCTCATCAGACCTGATGTTAACCATAAGTTGAAACTGGTTGAGGAGAGGATTTCAAGCGTATCGTCCCTTCTGGGTAATAAAGCGGTAAGGCACGCCTGGGAGAAAAAAGAGGCGGCAGTTGCGGCTGCTGAGATAAAGAAGCGGCTGTTGAAGCAGCAGTAATTATACCCGACAACATTATGAATACAGAGGATATTATTGAATTGAGTTACAGGTGATACAGAGCTATACGGTGGAAAGAGATGGTGAACAAGAAGACCAAATTGGCGATTTTAGCAGTTGCGATTGTAATTTTGATTGTTATCGCAGCAAATTATAATTTAAATAACCTGAGGATGCAGGAAGGAACTAAGCCGCCGCCCGCCACCCTTACGATAGACGGAGAAGAACAGGCGTCAGGGATAGGCTCGTATTGCTGGTTTGAAGGCAATATGATTGTTTGCGCCGATTATGCAGGCATTCCAACGATAGGCAAACCCCTCACGGCTAATTCGTCTGTCACGGCGCATCTCAGAATCCCTCTCAATGAGACTCCTGAGGAGCTGCAAATTAACGTTTTTCGTGTTACTGACAAGGATTTAATTAATGAGGACAAAGGAGGTCTCAGGTTCTGGAAATCCAGTGTGGGAAAATACCTGACGCTTCCTCTTGAGAACGAGCAGGACGTACACCTCTCGCTTGAATCTGGGCTTTACGTACTGGGGGTCTTTCCGAGATGGAAAGAAAAGGGCAGTGTAGCCTATGGTTTTCTGCTTGAGGTACAGTAAGAGGTATCATGAAACAAATATTGAGTAAATCCATAATGGAGGGTATAAATGTCAAAAAATCAGGAATCTGATCCAATGAAATGTCCCCGCTGCTTGACAGCATTAGAATACGCAGGGACTAAAAAGTTCCACGAGGGAACGAGATGGGGCTTCATGGGAGAACTGGGCGAGCTGTTCGTGAACCGCGAGTACTTCGATGTTTACGTCTGCCCCAGGTGCGGTCGCGTTGAGCTTTTTGTCGACGGGATTGGAGAGGAGTTCAGACCTCATTAAGGATTGATAAATTACGGCTGAGATGCCATGCAAGCAGAGTACTAAAATTGAGTATTTGAACCATGGTAGTGAACCGCGATGTTGAAAAGTTCATCCTTCTGAATCTGGTCATTCTCTTTATCGTTCAGCCCGGCTCGATAATCCTGGCTAATTTCGATGCGCCGTATGGGTTCATGAGGGATCTGACAACATGGTTATCCTCGTACGTGGGTCTATCGCCTGTGGCTCTTATCTATCTGGTAAAGAAGAGAGAATCCATCAGAAAAGAGGCCATTCCTGTTTATATCATCTTTATCTTGGTTCTGGCTTATGTGATCTACACTGTTCAGCAGCCGCTTTTCGAGGGGTTCAGGTCGCCCGATTATAAACCAAATTTTTTTGTATTCTTAGCTGTCTATGTTCTGAGCGCCTTTATCTCTATCATGCTCCTTCCCGTAGCCATCGTGCACCTGGACGAGGTTTACCTGGGTTATGGCTACGATCTTCCTCTGGGTCTGGCAAATCTGGTTATATTTGTACTTATCACAGTGCTTTACGTGCACCTGAGAAGATCCAGATAAATCCCGCTTTCAGCAGCCCGTATAGATCACGGCAGTCAGAACTTCATCCCCAAAATCCGTTAGGGACTCTGTCTGGCAGGGGCTTGGTCATATCCATATCCATAACTGCTCTCAACGCTGCTTGGCTGTACGAGCACATAGACAGCTATAATCCAGATAATAACAGCGGCTAATAAGATCAATAAAACGTGATGTCGTCCTGTGTCCTGATGTTCAGCCAAGGTTTCCGCTTTCCTTATTCCCATTTTATAAACGAACGCCGAAAGTACCAGGGCTGCAAATGAGGGCAAAAACAATTTACCTATCGGCGACAGATACGCTAACATCCGTATGAAAGCTACAGACGCTGAAGAGTACAGCATAAGTTTGTTCTCCATAAGAATCCCTGCAATCCCGACGGCGGAAATTATGACAGGGATAACATATTCAGGTCGGAAATCACCGCATATCCTGCCGCCGCTGGTCGGCGAGATCTGGTACGTATAGCAGCCCCCGCTGATCAATACAATATCGGAGTACAGTGTTGCTGCCATTGCGGCTGCCAGCGAGATGCCAGCCAGAAACAGAGCAAACCTCTTGTGCCTTGCATTAACTCCCTCGTTTCTGAATCCATTAGCTATTCCGCTCTGGTACACGAATGCCGATATAACGAGGAGCATGGGGAATATCCAGAATATGGATTTCCGCAGAAGCAACCCGAAGAATACAGCTATTACCATAGAGATCGCCGAGGAGGTGTTCAGGATATCTATATTCCTTTTCCGTATCCCTATTATCCCAAGTACCGGATATAATGCCAGGAGCAAATACAGGACTGCCAGAATCACAGCCGGAGGCGAGGTTATAACCGCTGAATAAATGCCCGGTGCATCGGGCGTAGCCGCGGCTATCGATGCGATCAAAGATGCAGAGGCTGCAATAAGTGCATTTTTCTTTGCCTTTTCACTAACTTCAACCTGCTGCTCATCGTTCAGATAAACGAGTGTAGAGATTACAAGGAGCAGAGATGAGACGGCAAAAAAAATACCAATGGATACTATCCCGAGAATAGTGAGGGCTAGGGACATTATGGAGGAGATAACCAGAACTTCCTTATTCCTCAAAAAGATCCCTGTTATCCCTGCAAGGGGAGCAAATGCCAGAATGAGCACTACAGGAGATACCGGCACCAGTGGAGAGAAGCTGGCGAACGCTGTGAAGTACATGAGAGCCAGCAGCGATGCTGTAAAAGACAGATATGCCAGCCATAATGCTTTTTTCCGGTTATCCGTGGGTTTTGTCATTTATAACCTCATGCTGAACTCTCCATATCTTGGTCTAAATACCTTGCTTTCCATGAAATAACTATTCCGCCTGCACCCACGCCTAAAATAAAAATAACGACTGGAATAGCAAGCAGTGCAACTGCGACCTCCTGAAATACAGAGAGTATCACCATATAAGCCAAAAAAACGATGGGAGCAGCTATGCTGAGTTTTCCTACCAGATCTGCCTTTTCCATCAAACTGCCCGATGCCAGTTCGCGAACAGAGAAGCAGACCAGAGTGATCCCGATGTACTCCAGAGCAATATAAAGTATGCCCAGAACCAAATCAACTCCGCCTTTGTATCCTACATTGAAACCCGCTCCTGCGAACGGAGGATAAAACATGAGAGGGATGCTCAGAACAAACAGAACGCCGAAAATCCTCAGGTTGATTTTGCTATATTTTCTTACTTTTGCATGCTCTATACCTCTTAACTTGTAGGTTCCATAGGCAGCAAGGGCAAAGCCTGCTGGGTTCAGGAAAATATCAAATCCGCCCATTTTCAGGTCAAGCATAACTATTAAAAGACCAAGAGAGACCGAAGTAAAACCTTTCTTAATTATAATATCAGAGCCCATCTTCTGTCCTCATAGCTTTATGTCTGTCATTTCCTATCTCTGCTCGCTCTAATTAGTTCTAACAGCAATTCGTTCTGCCTGCTGATCTCGGCTAAAATCTCCTTTGAGTACTCAAGCCTGTTCTTGAAATAATGTACCGCATGGATGCCGACATAGAATATGCCGGCTGCTGCGACCGCATAGAACATCTCCTTAGCAAAGAGGCTTAAAACGAAAATTATGACCGTTACAGGCAAGCCCATATCGATGGAATACCTGTCAAATTTCTCTTCTCCAATACCTGTGTTCACTTTCTCACCACCATTTTATATTTCCTTCACGGGTACATTTGGTTAATCCCTGCCGGGATTACTATTAGATAAAATCTATCATATTGTGATCAGAATAGATTCGTATACTATATTCACGTCCCGCGCTCCAGCCCGAACTCCTTATGGAGCACCTGGACAGCCCTTTTAGCTGTGTCCTCGCTGACTGCGAACGAGATGTTATGCTGCGATGACCCCTGACTTATCATGATAACGTTGACACCAGCTTTCCCGAGCGCCCCGAAAACCCTGCCAGCCACGCCTGGCGTGTTCGCCATGCCGGCGCCAACGACCGCCACGACGCAGATATTCCTGTCCTGCGCCACCTCTTTAACTGTGCCGTTCTTGAACTCTGCCCTTATAGCTTTTACAGCCCTGTCAAGATGGTTCGCATCTACAATCAGAGAGATGTTCGCCTCTGAGGAGCCCTGGCTTATCATTATTATATTCACACCTGCGTTCGCAAGCGTGGTGAACACGCGTGCAGCCACGCCTATAGTGCCTACCATCCCTGCGCCTGATATATTTATGAGCGCGACGTTCTTGATCACTGTCACGGCTTTTACGATATCCTTGATCTGTTTCTGGTCTTTTACTACGATGGTCCCAGGGAAATCCGGCTCGAACGTGTTCTTGACGCGCACAGGTATCCCGTGCTTTATTGCAGGTTCGATAGCCTTTGGATGGAGCACCTTGGCGCCGAAGTATGAAAGCTCCATGGCTTCTATATAAGAAATAACAGGTATTGTCCTGGCTTCAGGCACGATTTTCGGGTCGGTCGTCAGGATGCCGTGCACCTCTTTCCAGAGCCATATCTCGTCGGCAGAAAGTGCAGCCCCTATTATCGAAGCTGAGAAATCCGACCCGCCGCGCCCCAGGGTCGTGATTATGCCGGCTTCATTCTCCCCGATGAAACCCGTAATTACAGGTATGCCGTTCTTTAAGAGGGGTTCTATGCGCTCCTTTACAAGAGAATATGATTTCTCAAGCGGTTTTGCATTGCCGTAATCGTCCGTGGTTATTATCCCGGCTTCTCCGCCTGTGAATGAGCGGGACTTCACTCCCAGCGAGTTCAGGGCGCCGCACAGGACAGGAGCAGCCAGCCGCTCTCCATAGGATGAGATGTAATCGATCGACCTCACTGTTAGCTCGCCGAGGTAGCATATCCCGATCAGGGCTTTCTCAAGCTCCTCGATGCGCGAATCTATCTCCTTTGTCACCTTTTCTACGATGCTGTTCTTACCTATCGCATCATGGGCTGCCTGGTGGTGCTGTTTTGTCAGGTCTGCGATGAACTCCTTGATGGCAGAGGTCTTTCCTGTCTCTGAGGCTTTTTTGGCATTCTCCAAGAGAGAATCTGTGACGCCGCTCAGCGCTGAGGTCACGAGAACGACCTCGTTCCCGCTGTCCCTGTACTCTTTTGCAAGCTCTGCGACGTGTTTCATACGGCTGCCGTCGCCCACAGATGTGCCGCCGAACTTCATCACGAGTCTCATATTGACCGTCTCATATTGCCGTTTCAAACGTTCGAGGGTCTATTAAAGATTTTGCAAAAAATCCGTGTATAACGAAAAAAATCCTATAGTATCACGAGCCTGCTGTTTTAGCTGTTGTATAATATAAAATTAATTAAATATTTTCAGCCACAGAGGGCACAGAGAAATATGAGAGGATTACCGTTCAAGTATGTGGTTATAGTTGACTTACCCGATAGGGATTTTCTTGATATCAGAATTAAATGTTTTCAGGTAACGTGTAATCCAAGAAGTAATCTGTTTGTTTTTCCCATAAATTTTTTTCAATCTCTGGGAATATACTTATTTTAATATCTAGCTTTTTCGCTAAATCAAATCTGTAAAGATCAAAGACTGCTTTGATATATCGGCCATAAGCCTTATGCTCTGAAATCGATATTCGATAAAATGCAAACCAACCAAGGAGTGAAATTAGAAAGGATATTATAGCTGCGACCGGTATATTCCAATAAAATATCTGATACCAGGTATTTGGTTGAAACCAAAACCCAATTGTACCGATTGGTAGAAAGAGAAGCAATAAAACAGACATATACACATTGAAATCGGCCCTTGCGCTACGTAAATCCAAATCGTCTTTTGATTCTTTGGGTAAGATTAACCACAAATGCTGCCAAAAAACCATCATATCCATTCCATATTGTTTTTGTGAGTATAGTTCATATTCCGCAATAACATTACCAAATTCAGTAGGCTTTTCAGGGTATCTTTGACAGTAGCTATTGTAATCTGGATTATATGGAAATTTTCTAAGTTCAGCAGATAGTTGGCATAATCTCCTGTTTAATAGCCACAATTCTACATTAGCTTTTTCTTTTTCAGAATTGTTCAAATTTTTTAAATTTTTTTCAAGATTAGATATTTTGTCATATGTAGTTTCTAATTCATTATCCAAAGTCTTGAATTTTTTAATTTGCCTATTATAAAATATTTTTTTAAGAAAATTTGGCCAACCCCATATTCCTTCATAAAGCTGGTAGATATAAATATCACATATACTTAATAATATACCAATAACCAATGAGATTATAAGTAGAACTAAAATTTTATTTTCAAAACTTAATCCAAACCAAAATAAGCCCTTTAAAACTCCATAGAATGCAAGTGAATAAAGTGCCGTAGCTATAGATGCAGGAAAAAAGATTCTTATAAAGAACGAAGAACCAAAACTTGTTGGAATATCGGTTAATCCCATGTTAGGAGAATAAATAATTTATTTTTGTTCTTTTTTCTTTATTGGTCGTTCTTCTCCTCTAAATTCGCTCTTTTTTAGCTCGATTGCTTCGTGCTCTCCCTTTTTTTGTTTGCCTGTAAATTTTTCAGCCATTTTAAATCATCTTTGTGTTAAGGTGTATTATTTATTTTCGTTTTTCTCGATATATTATTTAATTTTTTAAGATTCGATTGCTTTTATACTTTCCTATAGATTTGAAAAAAAACTGCATATATTTTTTGTAATATGCACATATAAATCGATTGATACAGATATTTTAATTCATAATTTGGAGATAGATAATCTGTCAAATGTGCTGAAGAAATTTATTTTTACGTACTAATAATAAATAAAACATACGTTTAAAACGAAAACTATTTAAATGAACGTACAAATTATGAATTAGAGGTACGTATGGAATCCGAGAAAAAGAAATTAACACTTTCAATAAACTCAGAAGTAATTCAAAAGGCAAAAGGGTTAGGCATTAATCTATCCGAAATAACTGAAAGTGCATTAAGGTTATATTCGCTTGGTCATGATGACGAGAAAATAATAACACCCGATAAATTACGTGAAGCTTACACTGATATACTTACAAAAATATTAAAAATCCTCGTAAAATGGGGTATAGAGGATTTAATAATAGGATCAGATGGTGATGAAAACGTTTATTATACATATATGTTATCTTCAGGAAAGGTTTTTTTATGGGCTGATTATTTAGATGATGATGAAGGACCATTGCAGACTTGGCAACTTAACGATGAGAATTTACCGATTAATAATTTTTATGGTACTGAAAAAATTATTTCCAAATTAATTGACAAATTATACGTGAAAGCCAAGGAAAATAAGGAAACCCTTGATAAATTACAGATTTTAAAAAATATTTTAGAGCTCTCTGGACTATCAAAATAACTAATGGTGATCTGAAATGTCTAAAACATCTATATTTATAGATTGGTCAAATATTTTTGTTTATGCAAAGAACTTGGGGATTAAAATAGACCCACTGAGACTATGTGACTTGGTATCTGATAATGAATCTGTAATCCAGAGACATTATTTTTCTGCTGAAGACCCTAATAATATAGGACAACAGCGTTTTCATAATGGATTAAAACAGCGTGGTTTTCTTGTGCACACCCATGAATTAGTAGAAAGGCCAGGGAAAATATACTGCCCCAACTGTCGTATCGAAATCAATTATACGTGCACAAATTGCGGGACACCTATAACCTTACCACCACATAAGTCAAAGAGAATTGATATTTTGATAGCGCTTAAGTTACTTCAGACATCCCATTTATATGAAGAAGCGATATTAATAAGCGGAGACCAAGACTTCATTCCTATAATCGATCATCTTCGCCAAGAAGAAGGCAAGAAAGTTATAATCGCATCTTTCAGAGAACCATTATCATATGAATGTCGCACATCATGTGATGAGTTAATAATTTTAGATGATCATGTTCAAGAGATAAAACAGATTGTTGAACCACGTGGAGGGTTATAAAACCTGATGAACTGACGTTCCACCACGTGGCAATTTATGTTACTTTACTATTAGAATGTTGCCAGATATATAATTTTCGCTTCAAAAATTGATAAAAAGGATAATATATATACGAAAAAATGTTTGTTATATTTACCACTATTGATAAGACGGGGCCATCAAAGCAATCATGAGGATTGCCTCCCGCCCTAAAGAGAGCACGCAAAAGCGAATATGCGCCTACCCGCGAGAACAATTTCGGGAAGAGTTAAGCGCATGTACGAGGTATAGTGACTGAACGCCAGGTAGAACTTATGCTCTCAAAAGGCGATAGAATCCAAAAAACCTTCTTCGAATCTGAAAACAGGCGCCAAAAAAGGAAAAATTAACCTCAGTAAGCTCTCGCTCTTTTTTCTAATATTAAACATCATATTCCCAGTTCATTCTTAAGATCCTCATGAGAAATAAGTCTGCCAGAAGCTTTTTCTTTTCTATATTCCTGCAAAGAAAGATAATCTTCCTCTGTCAGAATTGAGTCGATATCCACCATATGACCCTTAATATAATCCAGATCTTCCCTAATTGCCCTTAACTCATGTAAAATTTCTTTTGAGTTTATTGCTTCAGACATACTGAACAATTGATTTTCAATTACATAAAAATAACTCCATCCGGTCGTGACTGGTGATTCAGAAAGACCCGTTCAAAAAGACCCCCATTTAAATATATAAACCGAGTATAAGCCCACTCATGGAACTCAGCTTCTCATCCCTTGCCCTCGTGAACAACCCCTTCGACTGGGCTTACGACCTCGAAGAGCTTGGATTTACAGGCTGGGAAGTCGTGAGCGAGGGCAAGCAGCAGTTGAACAATGATACGCTCTCGGAAATAAAGAACATTATCGAGACCACCGACCTTGTGCTTACGCTCCACCTTCCATTCTCAGATCTCAATCTTGCCAGCCTGAACCACCCTATCTGGAAAGAGACGATACGGCAGATGAGCAAGTGCCTTGAGCGAGCCTCGGATTTCGTGGAGCTTGCGGTCGTTCATCCCGGACACCTCTCCCCGCTGGGCATGCAGCTTCCCGAAATGGCATGGCGCCAGAACATAGAAGGGCTGCAGGCTGTCTGCGATGCTGCCGCTGACCTGGGGATACAGATCGGAGTTGAGAATATGGTGAACATGCAGTTCATTTTCGGAAAGCAGCCGGGTGAGGTCCTGGGAATGATCGAGTCCCTTGAGCGTGAGAACGTCGGGCTTACGCTCGATATAGGGCATGCCAACACGAACGGTATGGTCGATGAGTTCCTCTCTGACCTGAGCAGGGTGATCCACGTCCACCTTCACGATAACAAAGGGAAGAGCGATGAGCACCTCGGACTTGGGAAAGGTAATGTGGACTGGAAGAAAGTCATCAAGAGCCTGGACGGGTATAAGGGAAGGGCTGTGACCGAGGCAAGGACTGTTCAGGAAGGCGCTGCCAGCTTGCAGTACATTCAGAGCCTTTAGAACCTTTAGGATCTTAGAGAGATCAGGCTTTTGCGAATAACTCTTCTGCAAATAACTCTTCTGTTTATTTCTGTTCAGCGAAAATGAGATTAAAGATAGGCAGGTTGGGGAGTGGGGGTTAGTGTATTAAAAAAGAAGTTTACCTGCCCATCGCCTCCTACAAGAGCCGTATTGTATTTAAAGATAACGGTAGGAGGACCCGGGATACTTCAACTCGCTGTAACAATGAATTCCCACAATGGTAGACTCTTATTGGAATTAGCATAATATTGGGATAGCGTAAGATGGGCACGTTGGGGAGTGGGGGTTAGTGTATTAAAAAAGAAGTTTACCTGCCCATAATATTTTCTAACCATTCCATGCTATATAAATTTAACTAGTGAACTACCATCCACTTGTTGGATGGCTTCCTGCTTCATCATGTCCCTACTGAGACCACTCTTGCAGGCTTTAATTCCCATCGCCCCGACGGTACATCTGTTCAATACTTCATTTGCTGAATTAGTATCCCTGTTCTCGATGTTCCCACACTGATTACATCTAAATACCCTGTCTTTTAACGTCATTTTCTGGATGTTCCCGCAGACGTGACAAGTTTGGGATGTTCCGTTTGCAATACAGAGTTTAACCCGTTTCCCAGCTTCTTCCGCTTTGGAAGCTGTTAAAATCTGTAGCTGATACCATCCTGCGTCTGCTATACTCTTTGCAAGATGGTGATTCTGCATCATATTTTGTATGTGTAAGTTCTCAAATCCGATGAAGTCAAATCGGTTAACGAGAGTTCTTCCAGTCTTATGAGAGAAATCTTTTCTCTGGTTCCGTATTTTCTGGTGAACTTTTGCTACTTTGATTTTCTGTTTCTTTCTACTATTCGACCTGAGCTTCTTCCTTGAAAGCTTTCTCTGCTCCTTAGCAAGCTTCTTTTCTGATTTTCTAAAGAATTTTGGGGGCTCAATCATCTCCCCATTGTTTAATGCCAGAAGATTGATCAATCCGACATCAACACCTATCTTCTTTTCAACAGGTACTTTTTCTATCGTTTTCTTAATCTCCACAGTAAATATCGCATACCACTGATTAACATCCTTCTTGATTGTGCAGGTCTTGATTCTGCCTTCAATATCTCGGTGTAGGATTATCCGCATTTTCCCTATTTTTGAGAGGGTAAGTTTCCCTTCGTTTCTATCTTCAATCTCAACTTCAAAACCGCTTTGAGGGTATGTGAACGAATTGTATCTGTTTTTCCCTTTGAATCTCGGAAATCCGAATCCATTAAAGAAATTCTCGATGCTTTTGTGCACCCTCTTCAATACGTTCTGGAGTACCGGTGAATGCACTTCTTTCTGAAAAGAGTCCTTATTAGAAGAGAGGTTGTTAGCCTGGTCTTCGTATGAAATCCATTCTGGTTTAATTGAGGAACCCCAAGGGAATACCTGAAAATCTCTTCTCAATTTGTTAAGCTCTATCTGTCTTTTCCGTTCAGCAAGAGCATCGTTGTAGAGATGCCGGCACGTATTGAGAGTTTTATTTAGCTTAACCTCCTGATTCTTGTTCGGGTAGATACGGAAACCGTAGGCTTTTTTCATCCAGGGACACATTCTTTTAGCAGTATATACTTTTAATGACAGCGGTGTGAAAGTAATATTATATTTCAAGGGGCACGATTCATCCACTCGACAAGTCGGGTGGTCTTCTCTACCCCTTGACCCCATGTTATAAAATCCGCGGGACTGACTACACATAACATTAATATACTGTAGATTTATTGAGGGGGCGGTGATACAATGAGTGAATGCTTCCTTTGTCATACTGCCCTTGAGCCAGTCAATAATGCTGAGATCGAGGGAGTAGACCTGTGTGTTGATTGCTGCGAGAACCTGGATACTATCATAAGGGATTACCTGGCTTCAAGCCCTGGCGGTTTTGATCTTGTCCTCGACATAATTGCGGACGACCTATCAAACCCTGAGAGCAAATTAAAAGACCCCCTGAAAGATTTGATCAAAGAAGTTATATCAGAAAAATAGATCTTTTCTGATATTTTATTCTGGTGAGCACTCGTCCCGGGTTACCGCGGCACTGAGTAGAACAGCTTAAAAAAGCCGATCGCTATTAAAAACAGGATCACAATAAGCAGAACTATGATTATGTCGTCTTTTTCCAGGTTAATTTTTTCTTTCATATTTACACCTGATTCTTGGTTCGATTCAACTGTTTATTCTACTTTTTTATGGTATATAAATTCATCTAAAAAATTGCATTGATACTATTTACTATGCGTACCCTGGGGTAATCCGGTTTTTATCTCTTTCTTATACCTCCCCGATGCTATGGTAACAGTATCCCTCGGTATCGAATGTTTATTAACTGTAAGGTAATCCTCTATTAATTTCAGTTCACCCTGGTACTCAGGCGCTATCATCTGCGCATATTCCACGCCGTCGCTGGTCAGGACATACTCGTACCTCTGCTTCCACCTGCCGTTCTTTTCAAAGTAGCGCAGGTCTTCGTCCACCATCCCCATCGCCACAAGGAGCTGTATATCCTCAAAAAGCCTGTCGCTGTAGGGGAACCCGTAGCGGTTGTGGAAGCTGTAATCAAACAGGTTATGTAACTTCTCTATCTTCCCAAGCTCTCTCGCTATCTGATAGATCTTGGCGATATTGCGCAGCCTCGGCATCCTGATCCTTCCTTCAGATTCCTCGCTGAACATCCTGTGTATGCTGTAGAATATAAGGAGAAGCCCCTCTATGGAAAGGTACGTATCGTTCCTGATAAAATGCAAAAGTTTGGGCGAGAGGTCTTCAATCCCCAGTAGGAAATCATGCGATGCCTGCAAGAGCCTTGAGTTATCATCCGACCTTGAGAACACGCACAGTGATATCTGGCGCGAGATAGCCCTCACAAGCCCGTTGGCAAGAGCGGACTCGTCGTAGAAAAAACCCTCCTCGTCCCCTGTTTTTACTCTCGTGCTCTTGGGGATGCCGCTTGCAACATCAAGATCGACAAGCACGGGCGCTCCGTACTTTATTGCAAACCGTTTCGCAAGCTCTACCTCGAACATCTTTTTAGCTACGCCGTTCCTCGCTATGGTCGAGAGTGCCATGCGCGTTCTGGGGTTCAGGCTCTTCTGGGTAAAGCGCGATACGGCATTGCATATGCTGGCATTCCTGATATTCATAATCAATTTTTTCGCACCCGCGTCGCCGTTAGCTTCTATGAAATTCATCAGGTCGCCATCGTTGTATATAGTGAAAAATCCCGATACCGTCTTTTTGATATCCTTTCCCGATCTCTCGTAGTTAGTGAGCGCCTTCTCAAGTGCATGGAGCAGCATGACCCTTGCTCCCTGGGTTTCGGGATTGTGGATTATGGCTGAATAATGGTGCGCCCTGGCTATCAGCATGGACTCGGCTGCGATCATGGACATGTCCTCGTCGTAGCTTGCAGAGCCGCCCAGTATCATCCTCCCGTTGCCAAGCGTCAGGCTGCCCACGATCTGGTCCACGTCCACAAGCCCCAGCGATACGCCTGTATGGTAGGAATCGCGCAGTAAAAAGTCGATCCTGTCAGCATCTATATCGTTGGAGATTATCTGCGCCAGGTACGGCTTTGAAAGAGCATCGACATCGCCTGTTGCCATTTTGGCGATCTCATCAAAGAAAGGCACAGCCCCGCCAAAAGCTTCAACGCGCCCTGCAATCTCAGGCTTTGCATGGAACGAGTTCGATATTATGTACCGCGTGAACATCTCGTGTTTAACGAATTTCCTGCCATCTATCACAGGCTGGTACAGCGGGTTCCGCTTCAGTACGCTCTCTACCACATGCGAGAACGCGCAGTGACCGATATCGTGCAGGAGGGCTGCAAGCCTGACTTTTACTATCTCCTCCTGCGGCAGACCGAGAGCTCGTGCTATTTTATCAGCTATGAAAAGCGTCCCCACGCTGTGCTCAAAACGCGTGTGGTTCGCGCCCGGGAAAGCAAGATCAGCTAGACCGAGCTGCTGGATGCGGCGGAGGCGCGCCATCTCCGGGGTATTGATAATTAACTGCTCAAGCTCGCTTATCTCTACACGACCGTAAATAGGGTCGATCACAGATGGCATGACTTATTATATAATACAGACTTGTATTAAAATCAATCTGTATGTAAAATCATTTTACCTGGGTAAAAGAGCTGTTCTTGAATATCTCAATTAATATATCTTTGAGATTGTACTTATAATCCCACTCCGGGTAATGGGATTTGAATTTGCTCACGTCGCTAATCCACCAGATATGGTCGCCAATCCGGTTACTCTCGGTGTACGAGTAATCCATTTTCTTCCCTGTGATCTCTTCGCACATCTCTATTGCTTCCAGCATCGAGCAGTTGGAGTGCCTTCCCCCTCCTATGTTGTACACCTCTCCTGCCCTCGGTCTCTGGTAGAAGTTCCAGAAAGCATTCACAAGGTCGTAGCTGTGAATATTATCCCTGACCTGTTTTCCCTTGTAACCGAACACGGTATAGTGCTGTCCGGTTACTGCGCATTTCATCAGGTATGCCAGGAAGCCGTGGAGCTGGGTTGATGAATGCCCGGGTCCTGTGAGGCATCCGCCCCTGAAGCACACTGTTTTCATATCAAAATACCTGCCGTATTCCTGGACAAGTACGTCTGCCGCCAGTTTTGATGCTCCGAACAGGCTGTGCTTCGTCTGGTCAACGCTCATGGACTCGTCGATCCCGTTCCTGTAGTACGGGTGTGATTCCTCGATCTCCCACCTTGTCTCAAGCTCGACAAGCGGCAGGCTGTTCGGGGTATCGCCGTACACTTTGTTGGTAGAGGTGAATATGAACACAGCACCTGGGCAGTGCTGCCGCGTCATCTCAAGAAGCATGTGCGTTCCGTTCGCATTTACCGTGAAATCCGTGAACGGGTCTTTCGCCGCCCAGTCATGGGAAGGCTGTGCTGCAGTATGGATTATTAATTTTATGTCTTTGCTGTATTTTTTAAAGATAGCCTCCATCGCCGCCCTGTCCCTGATATCCTTATCGTAATGGGTATAACCTTTTACCTCGGATTCAAGCCTTTTCCGGCTCCACTCTGTAGAAGCTTCCTCTCCGAAGAATACTTTCCTCATGTTGTTGTCTATTCCAACGACTTTAAAACCCTTGTTGCTGAAAAACCTGACAGACTCAGCCCCGATCAATCCTGCCGAGCCTGTAATCAAAGCTATGTCCATTTTTATTCCTCTAAATTTAACTCATTCCAGGATAGTCTTAAAGTACTTTATTGTTTCTTTTAACCCGGCTTCAAGCCTGACCTGCGGTTCCCACCCGATGAGCTTTTTTGCCTTTGTGATATCTGGTCTTCTCTGTTTCGGGTCATCAACGGGTAGCTCCTTAAAAGCGATTTTTGACGAACTTCCAGTGATCCTGATTATTATCTGCGCGAATTCAAGTATCGTATGCTCCTCAGGATTGCCTATGTTCATGGGTAATTTATAATCAGACATCATAAGGCGGTAGATACCCTCTACCTCGTCGCTTACATAGCAGAAACTTCTTGTCTGCAAACCATCCCCGTACACTGTGAGGTCCTCACCGCGCAGTGCCTGCCCGATGAAGTTGGGCACCACTCGCCCATCGTTCAGGCGCATCCTCGGACCGTAGGTGTTGAAGATGCGTACTATCCTCGTATCAATTCCGTGGTAGCGGTGATACGCCATGGTTATCGCCTCTGCGTATCGTTTTGCCTCATCGTAGACCCCGCGCGGTCCTATCGGGTTCACATTGCCCCAGTACTCCTCGCTCTGCGGGTTAACGAGAGGATCGCCATAAACCTCAGAGGTCGAGGCGAGCAAGAACCGCGCCTCTTTCTCCTTTGCAAGTCCGAGCATGTTGTGCGTACCGAGCGCGCCTACCTTCAGGGTCTGTATCGGCAGTTCAAGATAATCTATCGGGCTTGCAGGACTTGCAAGATGGAAAATGAAATCGATTTTTCCCTCAAGGTACAGGGGCTTTGTCACGTCATGCCTTATGAACGAGAACCTGTCTGTATTTATACTGGCAATGTTCTGCTCGTTGCCCGTTATGAGGTTATCAACACAGAGCACCTCATACCCTTTTGCCAGCAGCAGGTCGCACAGATGCGAGCCAAGGAACCCGGCGCCTCCAGTTACTAATGCTTTCATATTCAGGTTTCCGATATAAAATCAGGCCGCATAGCAGGATTATTCAGCTTCAATAAGCTGCTCCTGAAGTAGTTCGGATGCAAGATGACCTGGAGATATACCTTTCCTCCTGGCACTTTCCTGAAGGACTTCTGCAGTACTTTTATCAAGTTCTATCAGGTAGTGTCTTTTCTGTAAGTCAACTTTTATATCGACTTCCTCCAGTATATCCATAAAGTCTGTACTGTCATGTGTATCCCAGAATTCGGCAGCTTCTTCGTATGTTCTGAATTCCTCAGGAATTTGTTTAATCTTTTTTGGCATTGTAATACCTCTTTTCTTTATCAGTCATATCCCCGCCTCAGAACTCTATGGACGATGAGTCCCCGATATTAAGGGAATTATGCTTCCCGTGCACGCTGGCATCGTCCCCGACGATCGAACGCTGGAGGTTGACCTTTGATATGTGGGAGCGCGAGCCTATTACGCTGTCCGAGATGATGCTGCTCTCGATGTACGAATCGCTTGCTATGGAGGTATGCGGTCCGATCACGGAGTTGATGATAGTGACGTTATCCCCGATAGCAACAGGCTGGATGATGACTGAATCTTTCATCTGATATATGGGATCGATATCTTTTTTCTCGTCCAGCAGCACGCGGTTCGTCTCAAGCAGCGACTCCTGGTGCCCGCAGTCGTACCAGCTTGAGACCGGGAAGGTCTTGAGGCGGTAGCCCCTGTTCACCATCTCCTGCAGCGCATCCGTAAGCTGGTATTCCCCGCGCGTACGCCTGTCTTTTTTGATCATCTCCTTAAGTATGGATAGAAGAACGGGTGTTTCTTTGATGAAATATATGCCCGCGATCCCAAGATTAGACCTCGGGCGCGCCGGTTTCTCCTCCAGTTTCTTTATGTATTTATCGTCGACCTCCACTATGCCGTACTTCTTGGGGTCGTCCACTTCACGCACACCGATAGATCCTGAGCAGTCGCCGTTATCCAGGTGGTGCCTGTAGAACTCGGAGTAACCTGCCTTGAATATCATATCCCCAAGCGCGATCATTATATCCGAGTCCCCGATCTCATCTCTTGCCGCATAAATAGAATGCCCGAGACCAAGCTGCTCCAGCTGGTCAACGTACTTTATTCTGAAGATGCTGGAATAGTTCTTATCCACGTACGACATAATGGCTTCTTTCCTGTACCCCACCACCATTATTATTTCCTCGAACTCGACATCCTTCATCCTGTCAAGTATATGACCGATTATGGGCTTGCCTGCGATGTACACCATGGGCTTGGGCTTTGTGAACGTATGCGGGAAAAGACGCTTGCCTGCTCCTGCTGCAGGTATTATCACTTTCATCCTGCTACACCCTCCCGTACTCATCGTCAAACCTGACGATGTCATCCTCATCCACAGCATCTCCGAGCTGCACTTCTATGATCTCAAGAGGGAGTTTCCCTGGATTGGACAGCCTGTGCTTTATACCTCCGCTTATAAAGGTACTTTCCCCGGGTCTCAAAAAGAACTCCTCCTTACCTATCTGGACAAGCGCCATTCCCCTTACAACGACCCAGTGCTCGCTCCTGTGATGGTGCAGTTGAAGGCTCAGTCTCTTCTCAGGCATGACAGTTATGTTCTTGATCTTATGCCTCTCCGAACTCTCAAGGATTGTATACGAGCCCCACGGTCTGTACACAGTCTCGTGAAGGTATGCCCGCTCGTCATTTTTATTTTTAAGTTCAGTCACTATGTCTTTTACTTTCTGGCTGCTGCTCCTGGGACATACGAGCAGCGCATCCGGGGTGTCCACCACGACCATACCGCTGACATCGATAAGCGAAACGAGCTTTTTGTGCCTTGAATATATCAGGTTATCTGCAGAGTTTATCAGGACTTTATCGCAGTATACAACGTTCCCTGAGCTGTCCTTTTCAAACTCATCATACATCGCGTCGAAGTTTCCGAGGTCGCTCCATTTCTCATCAAGCCTGACAACTGCCACCCTATTCGATTTCTCCATGATCCCGTAATCAATGGAGATCGAAGGCATGTTTTTATATATTTTATCTATATTATCCGCTTCAAAAGCCTCGAAAACAGAAGGCTGGTGGGTTTTGAGTTCAGCAAAAAATACATCAGTATTGAACAGGAACATGCCGCTGTTCCAGAGGCATCCCTCCTTAACATATTTTTTAGCTTCTGAAAGTACGGGCTTTTCCCTGAACTCCGATACCCTGTATCCGTCTCCAACCTGCTCTGCCAGTTTTATATACCCGTAACCTGTATGCGGTGAGTCTGGCACTATCCCGAAGGTCACAAGGTAATCCGGGGTTAGCGCTTCTGCACCTGATATCGTTCTCATGGCGCTTTTATCCAGTATATGATCGGACGGGAATATGCCTGCAACTGAACTGCCGTACCTCTTCTCTATCTCCCGCATTCCAAAACAGATAGCAGGCAGTGTATTCTTTCCTTTCGGTTCTATGAGCACATTCTCGTTCGGGACGTCGTATCCCAGCTCTTTTATCTGTCCTATCACGAAAAATTTCTGGGATTCGTTGGTAACTACGAATATCTCCTCAATATCCGATACTTCAAGGCATCTCTGCAGGGTATCCTGGAAAAGCGAGGTCTTTCCGAATTTTAAAAACTGCTTTGGATACTTCTCACGGCTGAGAGGCCACAGGCGCGTGCCCGAGCCTCCTGCAAGTATTATTGATTTTATGTTTCCATCTCCTCGATCCGTGAAACTTCATCTACCAGCATAAACCCATATATTCAATGTTCTTCCTGGGGGTAAGCATATGCCGCCCATCTATTATAAGCCTATTTCTCATGACCTCGAATTCCTTATCAAGCATCTTGAACTCTTCCCATTCGGTCATTACCAGGCAGGCATCCGCTCCGCGCAGTGCATCTTCTGCCGACCCGCTGTACTGGATGCCTCCGAAGAGCTTTCTCATATTCTCGTTTGCCATCGGGTCATAGGCAAAGACGCTTGCTCCGTTATCGAGCAGTTCCTTTATCACAGGTATGGATCTTGATTCCCTGATATCATCGGTGTCGTTCTTGAACGCAAGCCCCAGTACTGCTATCTTCTTCCCTCTTAAGTCCCCGAGTCTGTTTTTCAGCAGCAGCACCATCCTGCCTGGCTGCCTCTCGTTCACTGCGATCACGGATTTGAGCAGTAGTGGTTCGTACCCTATCTCTTGCGCCTTGCCTATCAGGGCTTTTACGTCCTTGGGGAAACACGAGCCTCCAAAACCTGCTCCTGCATTGAGGAAATGCTTCCCTATCCTGAAATCCTTTCCAACCGCAGACATGACCTCATAGGTATCGATGCCAAGCTGCTTGCAGATATTCCCTACCTCGTTCGCATAGGATATCTTTGTCGCCAGGAAGGCATTGTTCGCGTATTTTATCATCTCGGCTGTGCGCGGGTTTGTCCTCGTCACCTCGCAGTTAAGCCCGCTGTAGAGGGATGCCACGATATCGCCCGATCTTTTATCCAGAGACCCGACCACTATTTTGTCGGGGTGCATGAAGTCGTGAACTGCTTTACCTTCGCGCAGGAACTCTGGGTTCATGGCTATTCCGAACTCGCCTGTATGCTTTCCTGAACGTTTCTCTATCATCGGCATCACCACTTTTTCCGTAGTCTCAGGCACGACCGTGCTTTTTACAACGATAACGTGGTAATCTTTTTTCTTTCTCAGCGAATCTCCCAGGCTTGAGCTTGCAGCCTTCACGATGCCAAGATCGATGTTGCCATGGGAATCCGAGGGCGTTCCTACGCAGATGAACGATACATCCGAGTTCACCACCGCGAAATCATAATCCGGGGTTGCGCTCAATCTCTTCCCGGCATGCTTTCTCAAAAGTTCAGGGAGCCCGTCCTCATAGATCGGCGGTATCCCTGCATTTATCTGGTCAATTTTCGACCTGTCCACGTCAACGCATACGACTTCGTGACCGAGCTCGGCAAAACATGCCGCGCTTACAGTACCAACGTATCCTGTCCCTATTACGGAAATTTTCATAAGCTCTCTTATTTGACTTTTAACTTCACTACAGGTATATTAATTCTTTTAGTTCGTTAAGCTAATAAACCAGATGAACCATTCTACATTGGAGACTATGAAAGCAGTTATTCTTGCAGCAGGGGAAGGTCTTCGGTGTCGACCTCTTACCCTGACCCGCTCCAAAGTGATGATACCTGTTGCCAATAAGCCTCTGCTTGAGCATATAATACATGCAGTGGCTGAGAACGGTATCAGTGAATTCATACTTGTAGTGGGTTACAAAAAAGAACGGATAATGGATTATTTTGGCGACGGGCTTGAGTTCGGAGTGAAGATCAGTTATGTATTCCAGGATGCACAGCTGGGAACAGCCCATGCTGTAAAACAGGTAAGGAACCTGGTGGAGGACGATTTCCTCGTCCTGAACGGTGATAACCTTATCGACGCGGGTACGATATCAGATCTCCTTGCAGGGAAACGCGGCTCTGTCACCCTGCTTGCTCTTGAGATGGAGCAGACTTTAGGGTACGGGGTTGTTATTGCCGATGAGAACAGGGTCAAACAGATACTGGAAAAACCGAAGGAGGTAGTGAGCCATCTTGTAAACGCTGGAATATACATATTTTCTACCGAGATTTTCGACGAGATCGATAAGACGCCTCTCTCTGAGACAGGGGAGTATGCAATAACAGATACCATTCAGCAGATGATCGATGATGGCAGGAGCGTCTATATGGTAAAATCAAGATCAATGTGGATGGACGCTGTTCATTCCTGGGACTTCCTTAGAGCCAACGCAGTTGTCCTGGAAGGGGGCAGGAGAGAATTAAGAGGAACAATTGAGGAAGGTGCTGTCGTAAGAGGGGACGTTGAAATCGGAGATAACACTCTTATCAGGAGCGGCTGCTATATCGTCGGTCCGGTAATCATAGGGAGGAACTGCGACATAGGACCCAATACCGTTATTCTACCCTCTACCGCGATCGGGGATAATACCTCGATCGATTCCTCGGTCGAGATACAGAACAGCATTATCATGAACGATGCGCGGATCGGATGCAACTCATACATATCCAATTCCATAATTGGTGCCAACAATACCATAGGTCCGCATTTCTCAACCGAGGTGGAGAGGAACCTTTTGATAGAGATGAAAGGGATACTGCACCATGCCGAGCTGCTGGGGACCGTGACCGGGGACGATAATAATCTTTCTAACAGCATCCTGATAAGGGCAGGGAAGATGGTGGCGAACAACTGCAACATCGAGGCTGGTGTGACAGTGAACAGGGATATACCGCCGGGTTCTATAGTGATCTGATATGTGCGGGATCGTGGGGTACAGCGGCAGGAACAGGGCTGCTCCGATACTTATTGACTCCCTGAAGCGGCTGGAGTACCGCGGCTACGACTCCGCGGGAATTGCTGTTTTTAACAGCAACAGCATTAAGGTGTATAAAGATAAGGGCAAAATCGCTAACCTGGAGAATGGGCTTCCTGAGATAGCGGGTACGGTCGGGATTGGTCATACCAGATGGGCTACGCATGGCAAGCCGAATAAGATAAACGCCCACCCCCATACCTCAGGCAGCATAGCCGTTGTCCACAACGGGATTATCGAGAACTACCAGGAGTTAAGGGAGAGACTGACACAATCAGGATATGTCTTTTCCTCAGAGACGGATACCGAGGCTTTAGCGCATCTTATTAACTCCTACTACCGCGATGACCTTGCAGAGGCTGTCGTATCAGCCCTTAAGGATATAAGGGGCTCGTTCGCGATAGCGGTCTTATGCGGTTCCGAGCTTGTCGCCGCAAGAAAAGACAGCCCCCTGGTAATAGGGATTGGCAGCGGCGAGAACTTTATAGCCTCGGATATACCTGCCATTTTAAAATACACGCGCCAGATTATCTTTTTAGATGATCTTGAAGTCGCCTCCGTTACCCCTGATAGCGTATCTGTTTTTGATTTCGAAAGACACCAAATCGAAAAGAAGATTACCAGCATCGATTGGGACCTTGAGGCTGCTGAGAAATCGGGGTACGACCATTTTATGCTGAAGGAGATCCACGAGCAGCCCAGGGCGCTCCATGAGACGTTCGCAGGGAGGATATCTGAGCTTGAGGGCAGTATCACACTGGACGGGCTGAACTTGACGCCAGTCCAGATAAGGGATATATCCAGGATAAGCCTCATTGCGTGCGGCACCTCGTTCAATGCAGGTTTGCTTGGCAAATACCTGTTCGAGCACCTCTCAGGCATCCATGTTGATGTTGAGATAGCATCCGAGTTCAGGTACGCACACCCGTTCCCAGGCTCACTGGTAATTGCAATATCCCAGTCAGGCGAGACCGCGGATACCCTTGCAGCCTTACGGGAAGTGAAAGGCTCAGGATGCAGGACGCTTGCTATCACCAACGTAATGGGCAGTACACTGACAAGAGAGGTGGATGGTGTCATATATACAAGATCAGGACCTGAAATAGGAGTTGCAGCCACCAAGACTTTTATTTCACAGCTTGGCGTATTGTACCTCCTTGCTCTCCATTTTGGAAAGAGCAGGGGCATGCTCAGCTCTGACCATATAAAGCGTATGCTCATATCCCTTAAGCATATACCTGCACAGATAACGCGTATCAACAGCAATAAAGAATTAATAAAAAAACTCGCGCAAACCCTCTCGGCGTCAAACGATGTTTTCTTTATCGGACGCACCTTTAACTATCCCATCGCCCTGGAAGGCGCCCTGAAGCTCAAAGAGATCTCCTACATTCATGCCGAAGGCTATGCCGCAGGTGAGCTGAAGCACGGTCCTCTGGCTCTGATAACGAAGAACACGCCTGTCATTGCGATAGCGACAAAAGGGGCGACATACGACAAGATGGTCAATAATATCAAGGAAGTCAAAGCAAGGGAGGCTCCTGTCATCGCCATCGCAGACGAAAAAGATATGGAGATAGAAAGATATGTGGATGCAGTTGTAAGGATCCCGGCGACTGAAGAGATACTGTCGCCCATACTGTCGACCGTAGCTATACAGCTGCTTTCGTATTATACCGCAAAAGAGCGCGACTGCCCGATAGACCAGCCGAGGAACCTTGCTAAAAGCGTTACAGTGGAGTGAGCTATGTTCGGTTCATCAGGCATCAGAGGTGTAGCAAATAAAGAAATAACGCCCGGGCTTGCACTGGATTTCGGGCTGGCTGTGGGCAGCATCTATCCTGAGGTTGCAGTGGGTCACGACCCGCGCGTATCAAGCGAAATGATCGAACATGCCATCGTGTCGGGCTTGCTCTCAGCAGGGAGCAAGGTCGTTAAAGCAGGCATGGTACCTACTCCCACTCTTGCTCTTGCTTCAAGGGATTACGACTGCGGTATTATGGTCACCGCTTCCCACAACCCTGCCAGGTATATCGGGATGAAGGTCTTTAAAGGCGGGATGTCCTTCAATACAAAGCAGCAGGAAGAGATAGAGGATCTCCTGGAAAAAAAGAGGTTCAATCATGCAAGCTGGGAAAGGACAGGCAATCTGGGCGCGATGGATAGTGCCCTGGAAGATCACAGCGAGGCTATCCTGAAAAATACCGCAGGTTCGGATCTGAAGGTCGTGGTTGATTGCGGATGCGGAGCAGCTTCTGTTATTACGCCGTATGTGCTAAAGAGAATGGGCTGCGAAGTGTTGACCCTCAATTCCCAGCCCGACGGCAGCTTCCCCGGAAGGGAGCCTGAGCCTGTAGAGGAGAACCTCAGCCTCCTGAAAAAAACGGTCAGAGCCGCGGGAGCGGATCTCGGCATAGCCCACGACGGGGATGCGGACAGGATGATGGCTGTGGACAATATGGGGCGTTTTATCAGCGGGGATAAAATGCTGGCTCTCTTTGCGCAGAGGGAGGCTAAAAGTGCCATTGCTGTTCCCGTAGATACTTCGAAAGTTATTGACGATATCCTGGGCGGGGTAAAGATCTCGCGCACAAAGGTGGGAGACGTGTATGTCGCAGAAGAGCTCGGTAAAACAGGCGGGGAATTCGGAGGTGAACCTTCGGGAGCCTGGATTTTCCCGAAGATATCCCTGTGCCCTGACGGCATCTATGCAGCCGCCCGGCTGGTCGAGATAGTGGAAAGAGAGGGTGAGCTGGCTGGTCTTGTAGATTCCATACCCGAGTACCCTGTGAAGAGAGGAGCTTTTGCATGCTCTGATAAGAAGAGAGCCATGGAGGAAATAATGCAAAAATTAAGCGGGCTTGGTGAAATCAATACCCTGGACGGCATCAGGGTTGATACCGGTGACGGGTGGGTGCTCGTGCGCCCGAGCGGTACTGAACCCAAGATAAGGATAACAGTTGAATCAAAGAACAGGTGCGAGGAACTGTATGCTGAAGCCTCCGGGATAGTCAGCAGGGCGGTAGCATGAAGGGAGTTATTCTTGCAGCAGGAAAAGGAACCAGGATGGGACCTCTGACCGAGAACAGATCTAAAGCCATGCTGCCGGTAGCGAACAGACCCCTGCTTGAGCATATTATCGTGGCGCTTAAGGCTTCAGGCATCAGGGAAATCGTGGTGGTTACAGGATACGCCGGGGAAAAGATACAGGAATATTTCAAAGACGGCTCCAGACTGGGCGTGCATATAGAGTACATCGAGCAGAAAGAACAGAGAGGGACCGCAGATGCCATAGCTGTAGTCCGGGATTCGGTGAGCGAGAGGTTTCTTGTCACAAACGGCGATATGCTTGCAGGCATTGCGGATATTAAAACGCTCATCAGCACCGGGGGCGACGCTGTTTTAGCCGCAAAGAAGGTAGATGTCCCGCAGCAGTACGGCATACTGTACGTTAAGGGGCACAAGGTGGAAAAGCTCGTTGAAAAACCGGAAAAATCCGCTTCCAACCTTGCGAATGCAGGCATTTACATCTTTAATCCCTCCATATTTGATGCCATCGGTAACACCATAACCTCCCCGCGGGGGGAATACGAAATAACCGATTCCATACAGTTCATGATCGATTCAGGGAAAAATGTGAGCTATGCCCCTATCGAGAAATGGCAGGACATAGGGTTTCCCTGGCACCTTCTCGAAGCCAATGAGACGATGCTGGGAGAGGATGAGGATATCCAGTGGGATATACTCGGCGAGATCGAACCCTACGCAACCCTGAAGGGGAACGTGTCTGTCGGCAGGGGAACAATAATAAGGAACGGCTCTTACATAACCGGACCTGTGGTCATCGGAAATAACTGCGACATAGGACCCAACTGCTACATCAGGTCTGCTACAAGCATCGGGGACAATGTAAGGGTCGGGAACGCGGTAGAGGTGAAGAACAGTATCGTGATGAGCGGGACGCATATCGGGCATTTAAGCTACGTCGGGGACAGCATTATAGGCGAGGGATGCAATTTTGGAGCCGGGACCAAAGTGGCGAACCTGAGGCACGATAACAGGACTGTAATGGTAGAGCTTGGAGGAAAAAGGATTGATTCGGGAAGGAGAAAACTGGGCGTGATAATGGGGGATAACGTGCACACTGGCATAAACAGCCTGATGAACGTGGGAACGACTGTAGCCGGAGGCGCGTGCATAAATCCGGGGGAGTTTATCAGAGGTAAATATCCGGGGGAGAAATAATAGAATCGGAATCCACTCTTAACTCTGTATCACTCTTCAAAATTATCAGCAAAGGTTGCCTGGGTGTACGGTGTTTTATTTTTGCCCTTTTTAATCTTACGGGGAGGCTTTTCTTTCTCCGCGAAAATGCTGGAAAGCGCAGCCACCACCTCCTGAGGTGTCGGCGTTTTGCCTTTTCGTTTTTTAGCTCCACTGGATGCTTTTTCTTCTAAAATCCTTACAATCGCGTCCAGCACATCCTGAGTTACCAGAGGTGTCTCTCTTTCTGTTTTTTTATGGTACTCTTCCTTTGAGACCAGGGCATCTATCGTATCCAGCATATCATGGTTCTCAAGAAGCCACAGGTAATCATCCCTTTGAGATGCATTTTTAAGCACGCTGTACGCCAGGTTAACCTGGGTGGTTTTCTCAAGATACCTGTATTTTTCACGTATGGTTCTTTCTATCTCTTTTTTATCGCCTGGAAGTGATTCCTTATCCAGCCCCAGTATCGATAAGAAGGTCTCCCTGTTTGGGGGAAGATACTGCTTCCAGTCCTGGTTACTATTGAGTATTTCACCTCCCCGCACCATATATTTTTGAATCCCATCAGGTCCGCTGAGGGCAGCAAGTATAATCTTCTCGATGATGCGTTTATCCATCTTTTTCCAGTTTTTCCTGAGCTTTTCTCTTTTCTCAAGGGACTTTTCTTCTGTATGTTTGCCGATAAAATACAGCATGAAATCGTATTCTTCACGCGATCCGGATTCGCCGAGTATCGTACATATCCTTTTCAACAGCTCTGTACCAGCCTGGCAGCGTTTTTTTATTTCTTCGTATGTAGAGTCCTTTGCAAGCCCTACAACTTCGTAAATATCAGGCATTCCGAGCATGTACAGGATGTTATAATCCCTGTATTTGTTCAGTACCTGCCGCATCCTTGCATATTCCTTCTCTGTACTTACGTAGGTACTGTGCTTTCTGATCAGTTCGTTCTTTTCCTGGGGCAGCATGGATTTCGTGATTTGCTCGAATATAAAAAGCAGTTCATCGTATTCCTTCTGCAGCCCCGGATTGCTCAGTACATCGAAAGCCTCCTCGATTGTCTCATCGGGATAACTTGAGAATTTCAGTTTTTTCTCATAGGCTTTTTCAATGTCTTCTTTTTTTGTTCCTCTTTCGACATCGAGAATACAGTAGTATGTGGGTACGCCGTTCATAAGGTCATCTACCCATTCCGGATGAATTTCATCAAATCTCTCGAACCTGCTGAGAAATCTACCAACCCTGTGCGCATCCATATAGAGACCTGATACCTTCCAGTAGGGGTCATCCTGGATTGGTGTTTCCTGTTTTATAGTCTGTCTTGCTTCAGCTTTCTGTTTCTTCTTTTTTTTGCTCATCCCTCTGCCCTATCTCTATTACGCTACCGCCTGTTATATTCGTCTCGGATATTCTTTTGGTGTCTGAAAGCTCGGTACCATTGCAGAAAATAGCATCGCTCTTCCCCATAATACCCTTCTCCACCAGTTCCTTTTTGAGGTCTGATACCGTCTCCCACGGGTTAAGGTACATGTCCATGGTATCCTCTGTCGATACATTGATTATTTTTACCTCAATGCTCTCAACGCCGAGCAGTTTCTTCATCCATTTATTTTTCTCTTTTTTGGATAGCCTGCTTCTTGCTTCCAGTTTTACTGTACGCCGGTTGCCTGATAATTTCTCGACCGCCGTGACTTGCAGTATGCCGAACTCTTTTCCGACTTCAAATGTCACGTCTATTCTGTCCATGCCTGCGGGCATGGGCTCTACTGACACCCAGAACTCTCCGAGGAACTCGTTCTCTGCAGGAAATTCACCTTCGCCCTGGTATACAGGAATGATAACTTCATCAGCGAAATCTCCGGCGTTCGTATAGTTGCGCGTCCGTGCAATTGGAATCTTGGTATTGCGCTCCAGGATCTTCGAGACTATACCGTCTGCGGTAACAACACCCAGTGAACTTGAGATCACATCGCTTATCTCTATATTCTTCGCAAATCTCGATTTTTCTTTTCCGAATTCCGTGCTGGCTATAGCAGCGCCAAGCGCAACCGCATCATATGGATCGCCTTTAACAGGCTCTTTCCCAAAGTACTGTACCACAAATTCACGAACTGCGGGTATGAGCGTGGTACCGCCTACCAGCAATATGTCATCTATTTCGGCTTTTTCAAGCGATGCATCGTTCAGCGCCTGCTCGATTGGCTTTTTTGTGCGTTCAATCATGTCGGTTATCATACTGTTAAGTTTTGAGCGGGTAAACTGCATACTGAACGGCGGTTTGTTTGCAGCCACAAAAGGTATGTTGATCGTCGTGCTCTCGACTGAGGAGAGCGCGATCTTTGCTTCCTCAGAAGCCTCATGTACGGTCTGATGAAGTGCAAGGTCTTTTTTTACATCAACGCCAAGCTGCTCGTATATTCTCTTGCTCACGTACTCCTCAACACGTACGTCTATATCATCGCCACCGAGCCTGTGTTCGCCTGCACTTGCATCTACATCGAAAAACCCTGATGAGACCGAGAGTACGGATACATCGAATGTTCCTCCCCCAAAGTCGTATACCAGCACCCTCCTATCGCGATCTTCCCTTATCCCGTATGCCAGAGCCGCCGCAGTGGGCTCATTTATCATCCTCAGTACATTCAGTCCTGCAATCTCAGCCGCATCCTTGATGGACTGCCTCTGGCTATCCGAATAATTTGCAGGTACCGATACCACGGCATCCCTGAACCGTTTCCCGGTGCGCTTTTCCGCATCGTCTGCCAGTTTTTTGAATATACACGCCCCTATGTACTCAGGAGGGAATTTATACCTTCCGATTTTCTTCTTAAAGTCAGTTCCCATTTCCCTCTTAATCGAACTCACTGTCTTCTCAGGGTGTATTATCATGTTCCGCTTTGCAGCCTCTCCAACTATAACCTCATCCTCGCTTTTGAAATAAACTACCGACGGGGTCATTCTCTTTCCCTCACTGTTCTCTATTACCACAGGCTCATCCAGCAGCATATACGCCATCTTTGAGTTCGTGGTTCCAAAATCTATACCCAGTATGTCTCTATCTGGCATCTTCTACCTCCCTATACCTGAATAATCTAATTACTTTCAAATTCCTTTGATTCTATCTTTTCTTCAAGTTCTATTATTGTAGTCCTCAGCGAACTTATTTCCTGCGTAAGTTTTTGGATCTCTTCTTTTCGCAGGCGCTCAAGTCCGTCTATCTTTTGGTTTACATCTGCAAGCTGGAACTTTGCTGGATTAATCCACCTGAGGAGACGCTCCCATAAACCGGGCCTGGCGATCTTCGCTTCCTCAAGGTGTTTTGAGATGATCACCTCTGCAGGTCTGATTACAGTATTATCGATGCTGTACCCTTTTCTTACCACACGAAAAACCGAATTCTCAGGATAAGCAATGCTGTATTCCAGCCCGATTGCGGTATGTACCTGTTCATCGAACCTTTCCCCGGCTGCAGGGTCTATCGGGTTAAGACCTGATGCAGAGAGCAACTGGTTATAGACCATGTCGATGTTTTTCTTAAGGTTTTCCGAATAATCTTTTACAATATTACAGGCAGCATCATCATATGTTCCGGATACACGGCTCAAGGAATCTACTACAGTAAGCAATCTTTTCGCAAAATCTTTTCTCATTTCCTGTCTTTTACCCTCTTCATTTTTTCGGCTGGTTTCAATATAATCTTTGAATTCCTGTTTTAATTTAATATACTGAGACTCGGCTGTTTCTGCCTTTTTCCTGATTTCTTCGATGTTGTCCTGTTCCATCACTACCAAAACTAATATTCACTGAGGATTGGATATATCTTTCCTCCAGCGGGCTCTGTATTTTTTACGCGATCATCCGTTTTGTACCAGGTCCACCTGGATCTCCCTTCCTTCCATCACGTCCTCTTCTCTTACCTGTATCGATCTGGATGTATTGGCATTTTGAATGATGTAATCCCCGGCAGGTACAGTCCCGTATTTGCTCCCCAATGTAGGGTATGGTACCCTGATCACATACTTGCCCCCCTCTGCTGTCGTATGCCCTGTATAGGTGAACGTCCTGCCCTGATTGGTCGTAATATAAAGTGTCGCTTTAACTTCCCCGTCAACAGATGTTTTCCCGGAGATAGCAGCGCCAGGGACATATTCAAAGATCTTTACGTATTTTATATCCGGGTTCCTGATAGCCGTAGTTTTAGATTCATAAATGAGGCGGTAACTGCTTAATCCATCGCCATCGAAGACGTGAAGACGCGACAGCATGGTAGCGAAGAAGTTCTTATTCTCACTGTTCACGCTGCGTATCTGCGCCTCTTCTGAGGGCTCTTTTGCCCCGTAATAATCGTCCGGGTTCCTGCCCGCAAGCGCTGCGATAGACCTGAACTTAAGCTTAAGCATCTGGGCATCGGTGATAACAAAACGGACTTTCCTTCTGTTAAGGATATCGTTCACATTCCCTTCATCTGAACCGATCAGGAAGTTCGCAGCATCCTCTATACCGGTCTGGAAATTATTTGCGACCACAGGTCGCTCCGAGAAATACAGGATCCAGTTCCCGTAATCCCACCAGCTCATAACGCCGTACTCGGCAGGTTTATCAGGTGAGTTATAGTAACTGGTCGGGGGCGTGTTGCCCTTCAGCCATTTAAACGACTCCTGAAGATCATTAGCCGGCACAACAATGTTATCGACAGCCATGGACTTTATGATAACGAGGTCGGGGACTGCCAGGAGGATGATCAGGAGCGAACCTATGACCAGTCCTGTATGGGCTGCTGCAGAAGGCGCTGGATCTGAACTTTTCGGTAGCTTTCTCTTCTTTTTTGTGATGACTGTTTTTCTCCCGGACGGGAATGCGCCCTGTACCCTATTGATGAAATATGCAGAGAATATTGCAATGTTCACGGCAAGAAGGTATATGAAACGCCTCTGGAGAACCGTGAGAGCCAGTACGACCAAGGTCCACACAACTAAAAACATAGCTTCAGGAGGATACTTCTCCTTTACCGTTTTCTTAATGAAATAAACGAGAGCAGGCAATGCGATAAAAAAGCTGAGTGCAAAAGCATTCCATACATTGCTAAAAGAAAAACCTATACCGGGTTGAAAAAAAAGAGGGCTAGCTTCCTGTATGGTAGCAAGTATCCCGCCGCCGAAGAGGTATACTATACTTTCTGAGGCGGACTGGTAGAATTTCGGTGAGAGGAATTCAATCAAAACTAACATAACTGCAAATATTAAAGCAAGCAGTACGGGGTGAGACCACCATTTCTTAAAGTTCATCTTCTGCATTATTGCAAGCAGTACACACAGGAGAAAGAACAGCAACAGGAATTCGGCATGGAACAGGGACGGTAAATACGAATCAGTGTTGAACCCATCCCGGGTCAGAGCCGCCGGAGCAATAATCAGCAGAGCAATGAAAAAGGCTATACCGCCTGTCATGACAAGATAATCCGAGCTTCTGCCTGAATACATGTTGAATACAAATTGAATAAGAATGAATACGCCAATAAGTCCTACAAAAATAGGCGCTCCGTTCCATGTGAATATTGAGAGAGCCAGCATAATGCCTGTAAGCACAGCGAACTGTGATCTTTTTAGTATGTCCATCCTGAGAGCAATGGGTATATTCTCTTTTTGCGAGCGTTTCATGGCAATAATGAAGAAGAGATAGGCAGCAGTAGAGAGCAGAGTCTCTGCAACATGGTGGTCAGGATATCCGAGGAACGAAACGTAGACATATGCCGGTGTTATTGCAAAAATGCCTGCACTGATCAGACCGACTTTCCAGTCAAAGAGCGTTTCCGCAATAAAAAATACTACCAGTACAGCCAGTACCCCGAGAAGGGGCGGGACTACTGCAGCCACTGCCTCAACAGTGTACGCCGAAGGCTTGCCGAACCCTATTATGAGAGCGACCAGTGCTATGAACTGGTCGTATAACGGCATCCAGCCAATCTTTGACCCGAAGGGGAAGTCGATGTAAGAATCAAAAGATATGGCATCTGGAAAATGCGAAACCGTGTATAAGATGCGGCGGACATGGTAATATGTATCTGCCCCAAGAAACGTTATGCTCCCGTTCGAGAAGACAGCCGGGAAAACAGATATCCTGACTGCCAGCGCCAGGAACAGTACAGCCATCAGCAGTTTAAATTTGTGTTTTTCCATGAACAATTGTTTAATCATGCGCTGCCTTCTTTTTGAACAGCACGTTTAAAGATGCGATGGGTATAAAAAAGTATCTACCAGTGACTCATTTTGACATGAACATTTTCACCAGATATACCCCGACGCCAATAACTACCAGGCTGAATATCGCCTTGACGAGCTCGACATAGCGATAATCGAAAAGAGCCGATATGGCGCTTTGCATGCTGAAAAAGAAAGTAAACAGTGCAATAAATATCAGCGCTACCAGCATTATGACCACAGCTATGTTCACGAGCTTCTTAAAAGGATCCTCTCCAGCGCTTTTCTGCACTTCGTCAGCTCTCACTTCGTCCATTTGGTCTCACCTTTTACTCTTTGCTCTGATGCCGTAAACCAGCAGTATGCCTGCCAGCGCGATCGCCAGCCCGAATCCAGGTTCCCTCGGCGTAGCTACAGGTTTACCTTCCTCTATGATCACATAGGTCACAGGCGTGTTGAATTTTAGCTCGTTCAGCTTCACTTTCTCGTTCACTTTTCCGCTGACTGCCGTCTTTCCGCTCTCGATGATATTCACTGAGAAGCTGTACTCTCTATTCCTCGGTAGCACGAAGCTCACTTTGCCCCTGATACGGTTTGTGCTTTTGACCACGCCCAGCTCATCGCTCTGGGTATAAGCAGTGTATGGATCGACCCGGGCAGTCACTTCCATAGTTAATGGCTTGGAATCGCCTCCTTGGTTGTATATCCCGGGTGATACTTCCACGACAGCGCTTGATGCATCATTGACGAATTTCGTGATGACCAGGTTCATATCGGTCAGTTTTATGTCAGCAGGCTGTCCCGGACCCGGTGTTGTCCTGACCTTCACGGGAGTAAGACTCTGAGCCAAGCTATTCCCGCCTTCCAGGACCTGCACTTCTATCTCGTAGTCTCCGGGATTGGGAACTTTAAGGGATATGGTCGTTGAAGCCTGGGATTTGCTTTTAATGTACCCGATATCTGAATCTTTTTCTGCTACTATCAGGTTGGTTGATGGGTCTCTTACCTTTGTCCTGATAGAGAGCAGACCTGTATCTGCATCAAGGTTATTTCTGATATACGGGGTCACCGTAAGCTGTATCCCATCGTCCTGCTGGGAGGACATCACATCCACGGACGCTACTTCTACACTGCCGTACTCCTTCAGGCAGCCGCTAAATATGATACTGCCAAGGATAAATACTAAAAATAAAAAATTTGCATTTTTCATTTCTGTTAGAGTTTTACCTTAAGCGTCAGTGTCTTTGAATCTAACTCGTGACCTTCATTATCAAGCAGCTTCACGTTTACATCGGTCTCACCATTGGGTGCGTCCTTTCGTATCGGGAGTTCGACTCCGCGTGTATATGAGGTGCCGCCCCTTGCCATTGCTTCCGTAATTGTTATTGTTTTATTGGTGCCTATTCTTTTTTCTGCTACGTCTATAAACACCTTCAGGGAGTTCTCATCTATCGTGGTCTGCCCTTCATTTTTAACTGATAAGGTTATTGTGGCGTTCTCGCCTTTGCCTATCGTCCATGTGGTCACTTCAGCCTCTGTGATGTTCTGTATACCTTTCACAAAACCCACGAATTGAAGCTTTGCATCTGGAAGTACTGTTGTCTGGACGGGAATAGCTTTGGTTTTTACTACAGGAGCACCTTTGTCATCCTTTCCTGATGTATAGGATAGGGTCATTGTTGTAGTGTTGCCTGCTGTCTTGAATCCTGGCGCCTGGACTTTTGCACTGAGAGTTACCGAGGATGTACCATCTTTTGTTTTGGGGGGGACATTAACATTCCCGCCTGAGAGCACCGAGAAAGGCTCCATCGAAGCCACTTTTACAGAATCGATTGCCTCCGTGGCATTATTGGATACTCTTACGGACAGGTCAGTCTCCTTGAACTCTTTTACTGTCACCGGTGCAACGCTTACTATAACATCATCCGGGCTAACAGGATTAATTGTCGATACGCATCCTGATATCAGGATTGCAGACATGATTAAAAAGGCAGCTATTTTTTTCATTATACCACCGGCAGTTATAATAACGGATGACTATAAATAGATTTTGATTTGCTTCAACCTTTTTTGAGCGCCTCAGATAATGATTCCATGTACTCCTCTGATTGAGATACACTTAATTTCCTCTCTTCAAAATTCTTTAAAACAGAACCGTAACTGAATCTTATCCCACCCTCACTGCTTTGAACATCTACAGAAATTATACCGTTCAATATTATAAGGACGCAAATTATTATTACAGCAGCCCGGGGAAGAGATTTACTTAAAGCGATAAGGAACCATGGCACTGCCGGGATCAAATATGCGGGTTTGGACGGATGATATATAAAAACCAGGGCATAGATGAGCAGCACTAATAAAATTAAATTAAATGAGGAATCATTTTTAGGAACCTCTCTTGCAACAATTAAGGCGATGAAAAGCACCAGCGTTGCCGGGATACTTAATAATTGTGAGGTAATGCCGTAAAATACTTCATTAAAAAGTATTTCTCTCGGATAATACCTGAGAAATCCGAGCCCATAGGTATAGAGCACAGGAGAAAAAATTATTATTGAAGACAGGATTGATATGCCTAAAAATTTATAGATTTTTGAGGTTTCAACTTTTTGGTACGACATCCAGTACAGCAGGGGTATCAGCAGCACCACAGAGGTTAACCTGCTGCCAATCGCAAATGCGATTGCAATACCTGCATAATTGTATTTCCCTCTGAGCACAAGATAGAATGCTAAGAGTGAGAACGCCAGGCTCCACATATAGTCCATGGTTATTGTACTGTTGATCCAGATTACCGGGGAAAATACAAATGTGATAAGCAGAAGGGATCTGTTTCTGATGGATAACAGATTTAATATTTTTCCAAAAAGGATGACGGCAATAAAGGATACTATCATAGTAGCTGCATTTGTTGCTATCCAGCCACCCCCAATAAGCAAAGAATTGATGGTCTCATAAAACGGCGAACCCGGAAAACGAGAGACCGTATAGATATGGTAGTAACGAAGTAAATATGCTGAGTTCACGACAGCAAGCACATCCTGGTCAGTGGGATTTACAAATGCACTAAAACCAAGACCTATAAAAGGCATTCGAGAGACCAGAAACATTAACGCCAGGTATGCTACTGCGGGAAATTTTGTCAAATCGCAATCTAAAAAGTCCTTTCTAATAAGCTTCATAGACGGCTGAAACATCATACCCGTCCGTATATGTAACGCCTGTAATTAAAAACTTCTAAAAAAGAAAAATACGAAGGGATTACTCCCTTCGATCGTCTGTTTTACTTTCTCTGTCTCAGAACGAGGAATGCTACTGCGAGCAATCCAACCATTGCCAGTGCTGTTGTGAAGCCTGGCTCTCTCGGTGTTCCAGTTCCTGACGGTGTTGCTGGAGGCTTCTCGGTTCCTGTTGTCACAGGTCCTGTTCCGGTTACTGTTGCAGTTCCTGTCACATTGGTTGGCTTAACTGTTCCAGTACCTCCGGGGCCTGTTACTGTCGGTGTCGGTGTTACTTCTCCAGAGATCTCGTAATCTACCTTGGGGTAGTATCTCAGCGTTGAGCTGTCTGCAACTCTGAACTTTATCTCGCCCATGACATCAATTGTACCGTCCCTGGTAAGGGTTATGGTCTTATCCTTGTTCTTGAGTCTGACGGCGTCTGAATCCGCATTCACCACTTCAAGGTTGCCGAATACATCGTTCAC